>NZ_JBSGTR010000038.1:0-53208 GCF_053607505.1 Rhodococcus sp. NPDC055112 | reverse complement strand
GATCCCGGCGCGAGCGCGACACCCAACTATGGGGTGTTGATGTAGTCCTCGATCGCCTTCTGAGCCTTGGGGTTTCCATTGCCGATTCCGATGAGCGCGCCGGTGACGGCACCGGTCGGCAACCCGATCATGCAACCGGCGAGGCTGCCAGGGAACATCGAGAGACATCCGACGCCGAGCCCGATGGCCGCGCCGATCGCCGTTCCTGCCGCACCGCCGTTGGCCCAACCGAGATTGAGCTCGTTGAGCATGTTCTCCAGCGCCGCCTGTTTCTGGTCGACCAGGTGCACCCCCGGGACCACCGGTCGCGACTGGCCCTCGTCCGGGGAGATCGGGCTGGCGTGTGCAGTTCCCGCTCCGGCGATCAGTGCCGCGGCGAACAGGGCCGATACTGACGTTCGGGTCATCAGTTTCATGTCGATCCTCACCTTGCAGACGAAGGACGAGCCAGGACTGACTGTAACTTCCGGTCGCGGCAGTGGGTGCGCGAAACGCCGCAATTCCCCGGGCTCCGGCAGGCGCCGACATATGGACAATCGTCCGAGTACCAGCGGCGTCGCGCCGAGTGTGCACCCACCGTCACGTCGGCCGAGAGCGGGCGCCTGCAGCTGCACACTCGGCGGCGGGTCGAGCGCAGCGAGAGTCGGTCTCCACCGTCCAACGCACGTGCGTCACCAGTGGCTCCATGCTGAGTCTGCTGACCGCGCTCTCGAGCAGCCGGTCGTCCCGCTCGTCGGCGGACAGCTCCGCCAGCACCGTCACCTCGCCGGTCTCCGGCAGGTCGAAGGAGCGCACCGATCGCAGCCGGAACTCCGGGCGCGAGACCGACTGCACGGCGAGGCCGCGCACGTGGGCCTCGGCGTCGTCACGGCACGTCACCTCGAAGACGTATTCCGCAGGCGGCAACTCGCGCCCCTTGGTGGCCGGTTGGTGGTCCATCAACCGGCCGAGCGGACGCAGCAGCGTGTTCGCCGTCATGATCGCCACGGTGCCGATCACCGCGGCCCAGTACATCCCGCCGCCCGCCAGCGCACCGATCGCCGCCGTCGCCCACAACGTCGCAGCCGTGTTCAATCCCGTGATCGAGGCGCCCTGCTTCATGATCACGCCGGCCCCGAGGAACCCGATGCCCGAAACGATCTGTGCGGCAACGCGGGTCGGGTCCGCGCCCGGACCGTCGAAGCTGTAGGCGCCCAGGATCACGAAGAGCGTGGCCCCCAGACTGACCAGTGCGTTGGTCCGGAGCCCGGCCAGCCGGGACCGCCACTGTCGCTCGATGCCGACCGCAGCGCCCAGCGTGAGGCCGAGCGCTACGCGCAGGATGATCACCGTCGTATCCATCGTCACTCCTGGTTCCATGTGCCGGATCGGCTCCGACAGGGTCGGCGCGCAGCACAGGGTTGCTCCGAAACATCGAATGTCGCGGGCTCGAACGCGACCCGAGGTCGCGAGGGGAAGGACCGAGGTGGGCGGGACTAGTCGCCTGAGCGACCACCGTCGGCCGAATCATGTTGCGTCAAAACTCCACTGGGCGGGTCGTCCACGGTGGTCACCTCCTCGTATGTCTGGCTGCTGCGAACGGATGGGCACCGTCGCGGTGGAACCTGCGAGCACACGGCGCCGAATCCACTTACAGCGATATGGATTCCGTCGACTGACACCTCCACGTAAGGGCTTTGGCACTGCACGACGTATCCCCGATCACCTCAGGGAAGCCACTTCGGATCACCCCTTAATCCGGGGAGATCTGTCCTAACCTTGGGCGTCTCTCGACGTCGTCAGATCAGTGGCCTGTGTTCGTGCAGGAGCCTCGCCTAACGAGGTGCTGCGTTTTCCACCGTAGGCGCGATGTTCGGGAGGGGCAACCCGCCCACGCCGCCGCGCGACGCCGAGGCCGACACCGATCAGGTCGCCGAGGCCACTCCCCGACCGAATATCAGGGCACAGATCAGGGGCAACCCCGATGACACCGATCGGCCCCGTCCGTACGGTCATCGCCATGCGACCACAGAAGCCGGCGCTCACCGTCGCCGCCATCGCCGCGATCGCCCTACTGCTCAGCGGCTGTGCGGATTTCGAGCGCACCCGCACCCTGCAGAAGGACCTCGACGGACTGACGAGCGCTGGGGTCGTCGGCGCCGTGACGACAGTGAGCGCGGGCAGCACCACCACGGTCCTGACGAGCGGCGTCGCCGACCGCACGACCGGCGCCTTGATCGCCGACGACAGTCGGGTCCGAGTGGGCAGCATCACCAAGACCTTCACGTCCGCGATCGTCATGCAACTCGTGGCGGAGGGAAAGGTCGAGCTCGACCGCGCCGTCGACGGCTACCTGCCCGGCGTGGTCGCGGGCGCGGGCGGGGAGGGCACGGCGATCACGGTCCGGCAGCTCATGCAGCACCGCAGCGGGCTGCCCGAGTTCGCGGGCGAGCCGGGGGCGGACGAGCTGGTCGCCGCGATGGAGAACCGCACGACGACCCCGGCCCAGGCGGTGGCGATCGCGATGGCGAAACCGGCACAGTTTCCGCCGGGATCCCGATTCGTCTACACCAACACCAACTACATCGTTCTCGGCATGCTGATCGAGGCGGTGACCCGGCACAGTTACACCGACGAGCTCACCACCCGCATCCTCGGTCCCCAGGGCCTCGAGGACACCTACCTTCCCGGACCCGGCGAGCGCGCGATCCGGGGCCCGCACCCCTCCGGATACCAGGACGTCGGCGGCGTCATGACCGACGTCTCGATGATCGAACCCTCGGTCCCCTGGTCGGCGGGTGCCCTGGTCTCCACCGGCCGCGACATCAACAGGTTCTGGCTCGCGCTGCTGGACGGGAAGGTGGTCCCCCGTGCGCAGCTGGACGAGATGACGAAGGCACTACCCGCCACCGACGAGGCCGAGGGCATGGGTTACGGCCTCGGCGTCGGATCAACCGACCTGCCGTGCGGGGTCAGGTACGTCGGCCACACCGGCGGGATCCCCGGCTACTACACCCTGTCCGGTGCGAGCGCCGAGGGCCGGGCGGTGACCATCACCCTCACCCAGATCCCGACCCGGCAGACCGACAGCGAGGCCCTGCTCTCGCACGCGCTGTGCCCGTGAGGGACCTCGATCAGGCGCCGAAGGTGTGCTCCACCACGGCCTTCGCCCGGCGCGTGACGCGCAGGTAGTTGTCCAGGAACTCCCCGGCGTCGCCGGAGTTCCAGCCGGCGACCTGCGCGACCGCGGACAGCACCCGGCCCGGTCCCGGCAGCTGGTCGGTGGGCTTGCCGCGCACCAGGACCAGGGCGTTGCGGGCCTTGGTCGCCGTGAGCCAGGCCTCGCGCAGCAGCTCGATGTCCGTCTCGCTCATCAGTTCCGCCGCGCCGATCGCGTCCAGCGTCTGGAGGGTCGAGGTGTTGTGCAGCGCGGGCACGTCGTGGGCGTGCCGGAGCTGGATCAGCTGCACCGTCCACTCCACGTCGGCCAGGCCGCCGCGTCCGAGCTTGGTGTGGGTGGCCGGGTCGGCGCCGCGCGGCAACCGCTCGGAGTCGACCCTGGCCTTGATCCGCCGGATCTCGCGGACCGCCTGTTCGGAGACCCCGCCCTCCGGGTACCGGGTCTGGTCGATCATGTGCAGGAACCGCAGAGCCAGGTCCGGGTCCCCCGCGGCGGTGTGCGCGCGCAGCAGCGCCTGGATCTCCCAGGCCTGCGCCCACTGTCGGTAGTACGCCTCGTACGACGCCAACGTCCGCACCAGTGGACCGTTGCGGCCCTCGGGGCGCAGGCCGGTGTCCACCTCGAGCGGCGGGTCCGTGCTCGGCGCGCCGAGCAGCTTCTGCACCCGATCCGCGATGCTGTTGGCCCACTTGACCGCCCGGACCTCGTCCTCGCCGGGCTTGGGTTCGCAGACGAACAGGACGTCCGCGTCCGAGCCGTAGCCGAGTTCGCCACCGCCGAGCCTGCCCATTCCGATCACCGCGAACGACGCGGGCGCAGGACCACCCAGTTCGGCCTCGCTGGCACGGATCACCGCGTCCAGCGCGGCCCCGAGCACGGCCGCCCACACCGAGGACAGGGCGCGGCACACCTGCGGGACGTCCAACATCCCCAGCACGTCGGCCGACGCCACCCGCGCCAGCTCGTGCCTGCGCAGCGAGCGAGCGGCGTTGACCGCACGCACCGGATCGTCGTAACGCGCGGAGGAGGACAGGATCCCGCGGGCGACCTCGTCCGGGTCGATGTCGAGCAGTCGGGGTCCGGTCGGTCCGTCGGCGAACAACCGCAGCACGTCCGGCGCCTTGATCAGCAGGTCCGGGATGTACGCGGACGATCCGAGCACGATCATCAGGCGCTGGGCCACCGCACCCTCGTCGCGCAGCACCCGCAGGAACCAGTCCTGTTCGAGCATCGCCTCGGACAGTCTGCGGTATGCGAGCAGTCCGGCGTCGGGATCTGGTGTGTCGCTGAGCCATTCGAGCAAGGTCGGCAGCAGCAGGGCCTGGATCCGCCCCTTCCGCGACGCGCCGCCGGTCAGCGCCTTCAGGTGACCGAGGGCATTCTCGGGCGCGGTGTAGCCGAGCGCGGCGAGCTGACGCGTCGCCGCGTCCGGGCTCAACCGGATCGCGTCCTTGTCCAGCCGGGCAACCGATTCCAACAGCGGCCGGTAGAAGAGCTTGGCGTGCAGGCGACGGATCCGGTGCGCGTTGCGCTTGACCTCGGCGTTGAGCACGCCGAGCGCGTCCCGCTGGCCGTCCGGACGCATGTGCGCCGCGCGAGCGAGCCAGCGCAGCGCCTCCTCGTCGTCCGCGGGCGGCAGCGTGTGCGTGCGCTTGAGCTTCTGCAGCTGCAGCCGGTGCTCGATCAACCGCAGGAATTCATACGACGCAGCGAGATTCGCGGCGTCGTCGCGCCCGACGTAGCCGCCTGCCGCCAGCGCGGTCAGCGCGTCGACGGTGCTCTTCACGTGCAGCGACTCGTCCGCACGCCCGTGCACCAGCTGCAACAGCTGCACCGCGAACTCGACGTCGCGCAGACTGCCGCGGCCGAGCTTGATCTCCCGCTCGCGCAGCTCCGGCGGCACCATCTCCTCGACCCGGCGGCGCATGGCCTGCAGGTCGACGACGAAGTCCTCGCGCTCGGAGGCCATCCACACCATCGGGCTCAGCGCGTCGACGTACCGCTCGCCGAGCTCGAGGTCACCGGTCGCCGGTCGCGCCTTGAGCAGCGCCTGGAACTCCCAGGTCTTGGCCCAACGCTTGTAGTACGCGATGTGCGAGTCGAGCGTGCGCACCAGCTCGCCGCGCTTGCCCTCCGGTCGCAGCGCCGCATCCACCTCGAAGAAGGCGGCAGACCCCACCCGCATCAGCTCGCCCGCGAGCCTGCTGGTGGACGCGTCCGAGGGCTCCGCGACGAACACCACGTCGACGTCGCTGACGTAGTTCAGTTCGCGCGCACCGCATTTGCCCATCGCGATCACGGCGAGGCGGGCCGGGCACGGCCCGTCGGGGTAGATCTCGGCGACCGCGACCGCGAGCGCGCCCGTGAGGGCGGCATCGGCCATGTCGGAGAGCTGGCGGCCGACCGTCTGATACGGCAACACCGGCTCGTTCTCCACGGTGGCCGCGAGGTCGGAGGCCGCCAGCACCATCAGCTGGTCGCGGTATGTCTTGCGCAGCGCGGCGATCGCGGCCGGGCCGGTGATCCCCGCCCGGTACACGAGATTGGTCTCGGACGCGCTGTCGTCCTGGGTGGCCTGCACACTGGCCAGCAGCTCGTCGGTGAGCTCGTCCCGGCTCGGCAGCTGGGACTCCCCCGCCAGCAGCTTCCACCCGGACGGGTCCGCGACGAGGTGGTCACCGAACGCGCTCGACGCGCCGATCAATCCGAACAGCCTGCCCCGCAAGGCAGTATCGGTGCGGAGTTCGGCATCCAGCTCGGCCCAACCGTCACCGAGCCCGTCCTTGACGCGGACCAGGGTGCGCAGGGCAAGGTCGGCGTTCGCGGCGCGCGAGAGCGCCCAGAGCAGCTCCAGACTCTCCGGGTTGGCCCAGTCGAGGTGGGCGAGCTCGGCCCCCGCGGTCGGCTCGACGAGGCCGAGACGGCCGACGCTGGGGATGGTGGAACGGGCGGTAGGCGGCTTGACCATTGGTGCTTACAGACCCAGGTAGGTCTTGATCTCGAACGGGGTCACCTGGCTGCGATACTCCTCCCACTCGCGCCGCTTGTTGCGCAGGAAGAAATCGAACACATGCTCGCCGAGTGCCTCGGCCACCAGTTCAGAGCGCTCCATCTCGCGCAGCGCGGTGTCGAGGCTGCTCGGCAGCTCCTTGTAGCCCATCGCCCTGCGCTCCGCGGAGGTCAGCGACCAGACGTCGTCCTCGGCCTCGGGCGGCAGCTCGTAGCCCTTCTCGATGCCACGGAGTCCGGCGGCCAGCAGCACCGCGAAGGTGAGATAGGGGTTGCAGGCCGAGTCTGGGCTGCGGATCTCGACACGACGCGAGGAGGCCTTGTTCGGCGTGTACATCGGCACCCGGATGAGGGCCGAGCGGTTCGACGGACCCCAGGACGCGGCGGTCGGGGCCTCGCCGCCGTGGATCAGCCGCTTGTAGGAGTTCACCCACTGGTTCGTCACTGCGCTGATCTCGTTGGCGTGTTCGAGGATGCCTGCGATGAACGCCTTACCGGTGTCCGAGAGCTGCATCGGGTCGTCCGGGTTGTGGAAGGCGTTGTTCTCGCCCTCGAACAGGCTCATGTGGGTGTGCATCGCCGACCCGGCCTGATCGCTGAACGGCTTCGGCATGAAGGTCGCGCGCACGCCCTCGTTGATCGCGACCTCCTTCACGATGTAGCGGAAGGTCATCACGTTGTCGGCCATCGACAGCGCGTCGGCGTAGCGCAGGTCGATCTCCTGCTGCCCGGGCGCGGCCTCGTGGTGGCTGAACTCGACGGAGATGCCCATCGACTCGAGCGCGTCGATGGCGTGCCTGCGGAAGTTCGGCGCGGAGTCGTGCACGGCCTGGTCGAAATAGCCGCCACTGTCCGCGGGCACCGGCGGGGTGCCGTCGGCGGGGCCGTTCTCGAGCAGGAAGAACTCGATCTCGGGGTGCACGTAGCAGCTGAACCCGAGGTCGCTCGCCTTGCTGAGCTGTCGGCGCAACACGTGCCGCGGGTCGGCCCAGGACGGGGTCCCGTCCGGCATCGCGATGTCGCAGAACATGCGCGCGGAGTGCTGCGCGCCGTCCTTGTGCGCCCACGGCAGGATCTGGAAGGTCGACGGGTCCGGCTTGGCGACGGTGTCCGCCTCCGAAACCCGCGAGAAGCCCTCGATGGCCGAACCGTCGAACCCGATGCCCTCACTGAAGGCACCCTCGAGTTCGGCCGGGGCGATCGCCACCGACTTCAGGTAGCCGAGCACATCGGTGAACCACAGTCGTACAAAACGGATGTCGCGCTCTTCGAGGGTGCGGAGCACGAATTCCTTTTGGCGATCCATGTCCGCGAGAGTAGGCAAAGTCCGTTAAATCTGTGTTACATCGTGAAATCGGTTACTAACACGTGAGGTCGGGCTGGGGTTCGGTCAGCTCGGTGAGGTACTCGACGACGGGGTCATCGACGCAGGAGACGCCGCTCATCGCGACGGTGTGCTGGGTCCCCCTGTACGTGATCAGGGAGGCCCCGAGCTGCTTGGCCAGCTCCACGCCCGCCTGGTACGGCGTGGCGGGATCCTCGGTCGTCGAGATCACCACGAGGTGCGGCAGACCGGGGGCATCGATCGTGTGCGGGCTCCCGGAGCTGGGCACCGGCCAGAAGGCGCAGGTGTCCAGCGGGGCATTGCCCGTGCCGCGACCGTCGTCGAGGAACGGCGCGGCCCGCCGGAACTCGGTATCCGCCGCGCCTGCCTCCGCCCTGTCGGTGACCGGCGGGTCGTCGACGCACCGAACCGCGTTGAACACGTCCTCGATGTTGCTGTAGCTGCCGTCCTCCTGGCGACCCTCGTACGTGTCGGCCAGCTGCAGGAGGGTGTCGCCGTGGCCGTCGGCCAGCGAGCTGAGCCCGCCACGGAGCATCCCCCACAGGTTCTGCGAGTACAGCGCCTGCTGGACCCCTGTGATCGCGTCCCGGTAGCCGAGGCCCCTGGGGTCGGTGGTGTCCGCCGGCTTGTCGACCAGTGGATCGACCAGCTCCTTGAACCGCGCGCTGAACCGGGCGGGGTCGGTGCCGAGCGGGCAGTCGTCCGACTGCGCGCAGTCCGCAGCGAACGCGTCGAACGCCTCCTGGAAGCCCGCCGCCTGCAGCACCACCTCCTGGACCTGGTCCTGGTTCGGGTCCAGCGCGCCGTCGAGCACCATCGCGCGCACGTTCGCGGGGAACGTCTCGGCGTAGCTCGAGCCGAGCCGGGTGCCGTAGGAGTACCCGAGGTAGCTCAGCTTCTTGTCGCCGAGCACCGAACGGATCACGTCCATGTCCCGGACCACCTCACGGGTGCCGACGTGCTCGAGGAACTCGGCACCGGTCCGCTCGGCGCACTTGCGCGCGTAGTCGGCGTTCTTCGCCTCGATCCTGGCGATCCCCTCCTGGCTCATGTCCACGCCGGGATCAGCGCGCTGCGCGTCGGTCTCCGCCGGCGTCAGGCAGCGAACCTGCGGTGTCGACGCGCCGATCCCGCGCGGGTCGAACCCGATCATGTCGAACCGTTCGCCCAACGCGGTGCCCGCGCCGTCGGTCGCCATCGCCAAGCCGGAGGCGCCGGGGCCGCCGGGGTTGACCAGGAGGGACCCGACCTTCTGGCCGGTCGCCTGGCTCCGGGAGATCGCGACCTTCGCGGTGCCCCCCTTCGGGTCCGCGTAGTCCACCGGCACGGTGATCTCGGCACATTCGAGGCTGCTGGCCAGCGGCATCCCGTCGGTGCTGTAGCGCTCGCAGGACTCCCACTGCGGGGTCTGCGTGTAGAACGCCTCCAGGCCCGCCGGGACCGCGCCCGCACCCGGACCGAAGTCGCCCGCTTGCCTGCCTGCCGCCTCGCTTTGGGCGGCCCCGTCGACCACGCTCCCGCATCCGGCGGCCATGGCAGCGACGAGCGCTCCCACGGCCAGTACGACTGGGACTCGGCGCGACATCGGCATGCCATCGATGGTGCCACGGGCAGCGAACAGGGCAGGTCCGCGCAACTTCGGCAGGATCGACCCCGAATTCCGGGGCAGATCCTGCCAAAGGTCGTGCTCGTTGGAACCTGAGGCGGTCCGACCGACGTCCAAGACGACATGACACCGATCGCCGTGCACGCCCTGATGGCAAATCAGGACGGCGTCATCACCCTGGATCAGGCGCGGTCGGCGGGCATGAGCACGACCGCCGTCGACCGCCGGGTGAGCACCGGTCAGTGGCGGCGTCTGCACCGGGGCATCTACCTACGGTCCGACCGGCAGCTGACTCGGGCCGCACGGCTGCGAGCGTCGGTGTTCGCGGCCGGGCCGGACGCCGTGGCGAGCAGTACGAGCGCGGCCTGGTGGCTCGGCCTCACCGACCGGCCTCCCGCCGACGACCTCGTCACGGTTCCCCGCGCCCGTGCAGTCAAGAACCGGGACCGGATCCGTATCCGGCGGCGCGACCTGCACTGGACCGATATCGGCACGGTCCGCGGCCTGCGCGTCACCGAACTCCCACTCACCGTCCTCGAGGCTGCCGTCGAACTCCGGGACGGATCAGTGTTGATGGACCGAGCGCTGCAGCGTCACACGACGCTCCCGGTCCTGGAGGCCGTGCACGAGAGGAACAGCGGACGGTACGGCACCGCCGCCGCCGCCCGCCTGCTCCGCTCAGCAGGCGAGGGTGGCGCGTCGGAGGCCGAGCGCATGCTGCTGCGGTTGCTGCGGAGATCGGAACTGACCGACTGGAGTGCCTACGTCACCAGCTGTGGATATGAGATCGACGTGGCGTTCGTGCGCAACCGAGTCGCGATCGAGGTGGACGGGTGGGCCTGGCACCGTGACGTGGCCCGGTTCAACAACGACGCCCGGCGCCAGAACATCCTGGTCAACGCCGGCTGGCACGTGCTCCGCTTCACTTGGCACCAGCTGCGGCATGACCCGGATTCCGTCCTGGACCAGATCGTCGCGGCACTCGAAAGCCGGTCCTGACCGATTTGGGAAGGATCAGCCCCGGAATGCGGGGCAGATCCTTCCCAAGACCACCCACTACCGGTGTGACCAATTGCACGTCACCGCCTGTTCTCGGGGTGGTCGGCCGGTGGCAGACTGAGCTACGTCATCACCCACAACCCGGGGACCCGCACTGGGCCTCGAGGCACGAAAGGGACACTGATGTCCGATAACACTGCGCCCTATGGTTCCGCGCCCGCTCAGCCGGCCGCCAAGCGAACCAAGATCCGCACCCATCACCTGCAGACCATGAAGGCCGAGGGTGAGCGCTGGGCGATGCTCACCGCCTACGACTACTCGACCGCGCGGCTCTTCGAGGAGGCCGGCATCCCGGTACTCCTCGTCGGCGACTCCGCCGCGAACGTCGTCTACGGCTACGACACGACGGTGCCGATCACCATCGACGAGCTGATCCCGCTGGTCCGCGGCGTGGTCCGCGGCGCCCCGAACGCCCTCGTCGTCGCCGACCTGCCGTTCGGCAGCTACGAGTCCTCCCCCGAACAGGCGCTGGCCACCGCCACCCGGTTCATGAAGGAGGGCCAGGCGCACGCGGTCAAGCTCGAGGGCGGCGAGCGCGTCGCCCCGCAGATCGCCGCGATCACCGCCGCGGGCATCCCGGTGATGGCACACATCGGGTTCACCCCGCAGTCCGTGAACACCCTCGGCGGCTTCCGCGTGCAGGGCCGCGGCGACGGAGCCGAGCAGCTCGTCGCCGACGCCATCGCCGTGCAGGAGGCGGGCGCGTTCTCCGTGGTCATGGAGATGGTGCCCGCCGAGATCGCCGGGCAGGTCACCAGGAAGCTGACGATCCCGACCGTCGGCATCGGTGCGGGCGCCGAATGCGATGCGCAGGTGCTGGTCTGGCAGGACATGGCCGGGTACACCAGCGGCAAGACCGCCAAGTTCGTCAAGAAGTTCGCCGCGGTCGGCGACGATCTGCGCGGCGCGGCGGCCGCCTACGCCGCCGAGGTCCGGTCCGGCACCTTCCCCGCGGAGGAACACAGCTTCTGACGCCGGTTTCCACGCGCGGCGACGATCCGCCCTCTCGGGCGGGTTGTCGTCGCGCGATGGCACACTCGATGACAACGGCGCGCGCGGGTATCCCGTGCGCCGTCACACACTTCACCGAAAGACAGGGTGCCTACATGTTCCATCGCCGTCTCGCGGCCGCCGTCGCCGGAGCCGCTGCTGTCGTCGCTCTCGCGGGCGGCTGCGCCACCGACAATGCCCCGGCCCCGGCCCCCGCTCCCGCCCCGAGCGGCGGCACGGGCACCCTGCCCGGCACCTCGGCCGCTCCCGCGCCCGGCGGCGTGGTCGCGGGCGGCGTCACCGAGGCGCAGGCCGCCCAGCTGTGCGCGGACATGCAGGCGCAGCTGCAGAGCTGGCGCACGTACACCCCGACCATCGGCAAGGGCGGTCTGAACACGGTCGTCGGCACGTGGGCCGCCCAGAACGGCATCAACGTCATCGAGCTGATGGGCAACAAGGCCCGGATCGACGTGATCACCCAGGCTCAGTGCGCGGACGTGCGTGCCGAGGCCATCGAGTCGTTGCGGATCCCGGACCTGGCATCGGGCCTGATCGGGTTCTGACACCGATGCGGGACCTGTACCCCGAGATCGAGCCGCACCGCGCCGGGCACCTCGACGTCGGCGACGGGCAGCGCATCTACTGGGAGGTCAGCGGCAACCCCGCAGGCAAACCCGTCGTGTTCCTGCACGGCGGGCCCGGCGGCGGCACCACCGCAGACCACCGCCGGTTCTTCGACCCCGACGCCTACCTGATCGTGCTGTTCGATCAGCGCGGGTGCGGGCGTTCGACCCCGCACGTCGCCGACGGCGCGGACCTGTCGGTGAACACCACGGAGCACCTCCTCGCCGACATCGAGGCGCTGCGCACGTATCTCGGGGTGCAGCGTTGGCAGGTCTTCGGCGGTTCCTGGGGTTCGACGCTGGCGCTGGCGTACGCGCAGGCCAACCCGGAAAGGGTCACCGAGCTGGTGCTGCGCGGGGTGTTCCTGCTGCGCCGCAGCGAGATCGACTGGTACTACAACGGCGGCGCGAGCGCGATCTACCCCGACCTGTGGGAGGGCTTCCTCGCCCCGGTGCCCGAGGCCGAGCGGGGCGGCGACCTCGTCGAGGCCTACCACCGCCTGCTGCACTCCCCCGACGCCGACGTCGCGCTTGCTGCCGCAGTCGCCTGGTCCACATGGGAGGGTGCCACCAGTTCGCTGTTGCCCCGGCCCGCACGGGTCGAGGAATCCGCGGAGCCGCGCTTCGCACTGGCGTTCGCGCGGATCGAGAACCACTACTTCCGCAATCACGGATTCCTCGCGGAAGGCCAGCTGCTCCGCGACATCGCCGCGATCGAGACGATCCCGGCGGTGATCGTGCAGGGCCGGTACGACGTGGTGTGCCCGGCGACCAGCGCGTGGGCCCTGCACCGGGCCTGGCCGTCGGCCCGACTCGTGATCGTCGACGACGCCGGGCACGCCGCCAACGAGCCGGGGATCACCCATCACCTGGTCGAGTCGACCGACGCCTTTCGCGGCTGACGCGCGCAACTCTCGACAGCGACGGACGCGGGCGGGTAGACCTGAGGTATGGGCAAGGGGCGCACATCGGACGGGACCACGGCCGTGCTGGCGGCGTTGCGCGATCACGCCGACGAACTCGATGCGCGCGCCGACGAGGTGCGCCGCGACGAGTTCGACTCGGTGCACCAGATGCGGGTGTCGACGCGGCGCCTGCGTAGCGTGCTCGGCAGCTACCGATCGCTGTTCCCGGACGGCGCGACCGACGGCGTGCGGGCCGAACTCCGATGGCTGGGTACGGTTCTCGGCAACGCCAGGGACGCCGAGGTGATGGCCGAGCGGTTTCGCGACCTGCTCGACTCGCAGCCGCCCGAACTGGTGCGCGGGCCCGTCCGCCACCGCCTGGTGGCGGCGAACGAGCTCGCCTACCGCGACGCGCACACCGAGGCGGTCGCCGCGCTGGACGGCACCCGCTACGAGGCGCTCCTGGCCTCGCTGGACGCCCTGCTCGCGGCGCCCCCGTACCGGGCGGACGCGGTCCCATTCGGGCTGCACCGGGCCCGTCGCAAGCTACGCAAGGCCGCGCGTAAGGCTGGACTCACCGCACGGGGCGCCGGCGAACCGACGCCGGAGCGCCTGCACACGGTCCGCAAGCGTGCCAAGGCGCTCCGGTACGCCGCCGAGGCGGCCGCATCCACCCGTCCCTCGCCCGTGCGGGCGGGCAAGGCGGCGAAGAAGCTACAGACCGTGCTCGGCGAACACCACGATTCCGTGGTCGCACGGTCTCGACTGCTCGTCGCGGCCGACCTGGCCCGCGGGGCGGGTGAGGACACCTTCACCTACGGCGTGCTGACCGCCGTCGAGGCCGACCGGGTCCGACGCGCCGTGCCGCGGTCTCGAAAGCTGGTGCGCAAGATCAGCTCTGCGAGCCGGAAGCTGTAGCCGGGTAGCCGAACTTCACCGTCCGCGCGGTGACATCGGCCTGAACCAGGCGTACGGACACCGCCTCGCCCTCCGGCGGATCACCGAGACACTTGCCGATCACCGTCGCCTGCGGCGCGAAGACCTCGGCCTCCCGCTTGCCGTCCACCCCGCGCAGCACCACCGCGTCGAACACCTCGCCCTCGCGGCCGGCGAGCAAGGTGGCCTCCGTGAGGTCCACGCAGGCCCGATCGACCTTGTTGGCCAACGTGTCCGAGCCCCTCATCAGATCGGACAGGGAGGGCAGGGCGTCGCGAACCCATTGCGGCACCGGTGTTCCCGCGCAGATCGCCAGGCACACCTCGGTACTGAACCGGTCCGAGAGGCGCCGCAGCGGCGCCGTCACGTGGGCGTACGGGGCACCGATCCCGGAATGCGTGACCAACTCCGGCACCTCGCCGTCGAACGCGGCGTAGCCCGCACCGCGCAGCAGCGAGGTCGCCTCGGTCATCATCACCAGCGTCGCGGGCGTGTTCGCTTCCAGGCCCGCGAGGAACTCGCCGACCGGGACCTGCTTCGGCCAGTCCATGCCGAGGGCGGTCGCGGCCCTGCGCAGTGCCGCGACCGCACCCGGCGCCGGGGCGGGCAGGGTGCGCAGCAGTCCGACGCCGGCGTCGATCATCAGCTTCGCCGCACACATCCCGGTCAGCAGCGACACCTCCGCGTTCCAGTCGTCGGCCTCGGTGCGCGGCTGCAGCTCGAGCCGCCACCCGTCGCCGTCGCCGACCACCTCCTGCTCGGGCAGCTTGAGCTCGATCGCGCCGCGGTCGATCGCGGACGCGAGTCGCAGCTTGCCGAACTCGGGCAGCGCCGCGATCGAGGGATGCAACGAGCCGGACTCCGAATCCGCCTGCACCCCTGCGTAGTCGAACCGCGCGACCGAACGCACCAGGGCGCGGGAGACCTCGACCGAGATCGGCTCCGCCCGCTCGTCGAGCTCGATCCGCCACAGCGCGGCAGGCCGCACCAGATCAGGGAGCAAGCTGGCCGCACCCTCGGACATCACCCGCGGGTGCAACGGCAGCGACCCGTCCGGCAGGTAGAAGGTCTGGCCGCGCCGCCTGACCTCCGCGTCCAGGTCCCCGCCGGGGACCACGACGGCCGCGACGTCGGCGATCGCGTAGTGCAGGACGAACCCGGTGGGCGTGCGCTCGAGGTGCAGGGCCTGGTCGAGGTCCATGGACGTCGGCGGGTCGATCGTGACCAGCGCCAGGTCGGTTCGGTCCGCGCGCTCGACCGCATATCGGTCGACCGCGGATTCCGCCTCCGCCATGGCCCTCGGAGGGAAGTCGGCGGTCAGCGAGAAGTCGGTCCGGATGGCACCGAAGTCGATCCCGCGGGCAGAGATACGCGTCATCACAACTGCCGAGCGTAGTGGCTCGCGCTGACCGCGCGGCCGACCGTCAGTTGTTCCAGTCGTCCTCGGCCTTGTCCGCGGCCTTGTTGCGCTCGGCCGCGATCTCCAACGCCCGCGCGGCGGTCTCGCGATCGGGATAGGGGCCCATCCGGTCGAGCCCGCGGGCGTCCTTGCCCTGACGCACCGAGCCGTCCGACACGCAGTAGTACCAGAGGTGCTCTTCGTCCTCAGTCATGCCTTCAGTGTGCCCGGTTCCCGGGACCCTCACCATCCGAACCGCCGACTCGAAATCTTTTCGGCCCGTTCGCTTGAGGACTGCACGCAAGCATGAGACTCTTACGCTCGGCAGGGTACGGCGTGTCACATCCACCGCACCCGTATCCAGGATTCGAGAGTATCCGCGCTGCACCGCCTCAACCCGTATGAAATGGAGAATCACCCGCATGGCCCCCATGTCTTACCTGCTCTACGATGCCCTCCTCCCGCATCTCGGAGCGGACGCCGCCCAGCACTGGGCGACCACCCTGGTCGTCAACCCGGTCTAAGGTCGGTCGTCACCAAAGATGCCCCCGCCGATTCGGCGGGGGCATCTTTTTGTGCGCTCGCCGCTCCGGTCTGCTCCGCCAGCCGCCGGTTCAGGTCTGCGACCTCAGCGGTGAGCCGGTGGATCTCGTCGGTGGCGTGCTTTGCCCCGTCCTCCTGGGCCGCGGCGACCCGTTCGACGAACCACGAGGCCAGGGACGCGGTGACGACACCGAGCAGCGCGACGC
Source organism: Rhodococcus sp. NPDC055112 (assembly GCF_053607505.1). Classification (NCBI taxonomy): domain Bacteria; kingdom Bacillati; phylum Actinomycetota; class Actinomycetes; order Mycobacteriales; family Nocardiaceae; genus Rhodococcus; species Rhodococcus sp. NPDC055112. The sequence continues at coordinate 37,427 of NZ_JBSGTR010000038.1, read as the reverse complement.
CGCCGAGCATCAGCCCGAACGCGATCAGGCGGCCCTCCGCCGTGGTGGGGTACCGATCCCCGTAGCCGACGGTGGTCACCGTCGTCACCCCCCACCAGAGCGCGTCCCCGAACCCGGTGATGTTCGCGTCCGGATTGGCACGTTCGGCGTCGAGGACCGCGAGGGCGGCGCAGAACACCAACAGCCCGGCCCCGCCGACCACGTATGCGCCGACCCTGCCCCGAAACGATCCGGCCATGCTGCGGCTGAGCGCGGCCAGCACCACCACCAGGCGCAGCGGACGCAGCACCGGGAGCAGCAGCGCCACCAGTTCGAAGAGGTTGGCCCGGACGAAGGCCCATCTCTCGCGCGCCCGCACGAGCCGGTCGCCGTAGTCGAGCGCGAAGGCGATCCACGTGACGATCATCGTGACGTCGCAGAGGAGCCGCATTCCTGGCGCCAGTCCCACCACCAGGATCGGGAGCGCGTAGGCCCCGAGGAAGACGAGCGAGGCGACAGTGAGGAAGGCGTCCCTCGACGACTTGAGCAATGTCATCGGCAGAGAGTAACGACTGCCGACCCGCACATTCTCGGTAAGTGGGCGGACGAGTTGGTCTGTAAGCCGGATCCTGTCCCCGGCGCCGAGGCGCCGGGTGGCGACCATCCATCTGGGCACACCGTTGCCGGGTACCTCGAGCGGTCCACCCGCAGGCTCGGGCGAGCAGCCCTCGAACACCTGCGCAGCCGCACCTTCGAGAAGGTGCGGCCTTCGACCTTGCTCCGGGCGGGGTTTACCTAGCCACCCCAGTCACCTGGGGTGCTGGTGCGCTCTTACCGCACCGTTTCACCCTCACCGACGCTCACGCGCCGGCGGTCTGTTCTCTGTGGCACTGTCCCGCGGGTCACCCCGGGTTGCCGTTAGCAACCGCCCTGCTCTGTGGAGTCCGGACTTTCCTCGGCCCTGGGCCTGCGCGCGCGAGCGCACGGTTCCCCGAGCCGCGGCCGCCCGACCAACTCGTCCGCCGCTACAGACTACTGCCTGCCGCGCACGTTTCCGACACTCGAACGCTTGTTTGACCGACGTCGACTGTCTACGGTCTAGCCATGGCCAGATACATCGCGTTGCTGCGGGGCATCAATGTCGGCGGGATCAACATCAAGATGGCGGACCTCAAGGACGCGATCTCCGGCCTCGGTTTCGACAACGTCAAGACCGTATTGGCCTCGGGCAATGTGCTTTTCGACTCCGACCGCACGGACCGGGAGGCGATCAAGTCCGATGTCGAGGCCTGCCTGCGGGAGAGGTTCGGCTACGACGCCTGGATCGTGCTGGTGGACCACCAGAGCCTGACCGCGATCGTCGAGGGCTTCCCGTTCGAGGCCGACAGGGACGGGTGGCACCCGTACGTCCTGCTGTCCTCGGACCCGGCGTCACTGGACGACATGTTCGCCGCCGCACAGTCTCTGGCGCTCGGCGACGAGGCGGTCGCGCTCGGCGACGGCGTCCTGTACTGGCATGTCGAACGCGGCCAGACCCTGCAGAGCCCGTTCGGAAAGCTCAGCGCCAAGGCCAAGTACAAGTCGACGACGACCAACCGGAACCTGCGCACGCTGCGCAAGCTGTTGTGACGGTCGGCTGAGGTACTCGCCGAATGATCTGGCTCGTCGGCGCCCTCGTCGCCCTGGTGCTGGCCGCCGCGATCCTCCGTCCGCACGGACTGCCCGAGGCGGCCGTCGCCGCGCCCGCCGCCGTGATCGTGGTGGCCGTCGGGGCGATCACCCCTGCGCAGGCGATGGAGGAGGTGCGCGCGCTCGGTCCGACCGTGGCGTTCCTCGCCGCGATCCTCGTGCTCGCCCACCTCGCGGACGCGAACGGCGTCTTCACGTGGACCGCGTCGGTCCTGCGGCGCGGTTCTCGGGGTCGCCCGAAGCGGCTGCTGGGCCTGGCATTCGCCGCCTGCGCGGTCACCACCGCGGTATTGAGCCTGGACGCCACTGTGGTGCTGTTGACGCCCGCGATCCTGGCAACCGCGACGAGGATGGGCATCTCGGCGCGCCCGGTGAACTATGCCGCGGCGCACCTGGCCAACTCGGCATCGACGCTGTTGCCGGTCTCGAACCTGACGAACCTGCTGGCCTTTTCGGCGACGGGCCTCGGCTTCCTCCACTTCGCCTCCCTGATGGCCTTGCCGTGGTTCTTCGCGATCGCCGTGGAGTTCGCGGTGTTCCGGCTCTTCTTCGCGCGCGACCTCGCCGCACCGTCGGAACCGGCCCCGACACCGACGCCGACCCGGCTCGCGCCGGCGCCGCGCTGGGCCCTGACGGTCCTGGGTCTGACCCTGCTGGGCTTCGCGCTGTCCGGCCTGATCGGGGTGGCCCCGGTGTGGATCGCGGTCGCCGGCGCGGTCCTGCTCGGTGTGCCCGCGCTGAAGGAGGGGCGCACCAGGCCGCGGTCGATGCTCGCGGCGGCCGATCCCTACTTCGCGGTGTTCGTGCTCGCGCTGGGGATCCTCGTCGCTCCCCTGACCGACGGGGAGGTCGGCGACTGGGTCGGAGCCCTACTGCCACATTCCGAGTCGTTCACCGCCCTGCTGGTGACGGCTTCCGTCGCCGCGATCGCCGCGAACCTGATCAACAACCTGCCCGCCACCCTTCTGATGATCGGCGCCCTCGGGCCGGGCGCACCGACCGGACTGCTCCTGGCGATGCTGATCGGCGTGAACCTCGGGCCGAACCTGACCTACACCGGGTCCCTGGCAACGCTGCTTTGGCGCCGGGTCGCGACCCGGTGTGGGCAGCCGCCGACGCTGAAGACCTTCACGATGCTCGGCCTGATCAGCACTCCCCTGACCATCGTCGGCGCCGTCGCCGCGCTGTGGCTGGCGCTCTGACACCGCAGGGGCGGGCGCGGGCGGAGCGCCTCACCGGCCCGGACGCGTCCTGACGCGGTCGCCCGAGAACACGAAGCGCCCGCCTCCACAACAGGGAGACGGGCGCTTCGCGTCGGGGACGTTCCCGCGGGGTCCGGTCAGACGGTCACGGACACCTTCTCCGCGGACGGCGGCAGATCGGGGTCCTCGTCGGCGAACGGGTCGCCGTTGCGGGGCGCGTTGTAGAGCTCCTCGTCGAGGATCCCCTCCCGCTTGGCGACGATGGTCGGGACCAGCGCCTGCCCGGTGACGTTGAGCGCTGTGCGGCCCATGTCGACGATCGGCTCGACGGCCAGCAACAGCCCGACACCCGCGAGCGGCAGACCAAGGGTGGACAGGGTCAGCGTGAGCATCACGGTGGCGCCGGTGGTGCCCGCGGTGGCGGCCGAACCGATCACCGAGACCACGACGATCAGCAGGTAGTCCGTCAGGGTCAGATCGATGCCGTAGAACTGGGCCACGAAGATCGCGGCGATGGCCGGGTAGATCGCGGCGCAGCCGTCCATCTTGGTGGTCGCGCCGAGCGGCACCGCAAACGACGCGTACTCACGCGGAACGCCCAGGTTGCGCTCGGTGACCCGCTCGGTCAGCGGCAGGGTGCCGATCGAGGACCGCGACACGAAGCCGAGCTGGGTGGCCGGCCACACGCCGGAGAAGAACTGCTTGACCGAGAGCCCGTGCACGCGAACGAGAATCGGGTACACGACGAAGAAGACGATGGCCAGGCCTATGTAGACGGCCAGGGTGAACACACCCAGCTGCCCGATCGCGTCCCACCCGTAGGTGGCCACGGCCTTGGCGATCAGCGCGGCGGTGCCGATCGGCGCGAGCCGGATGATCCACCAGAGCACCTTCTGCACGATCGCGAGCAACGAGGCGTTCAGCTCCAGGAACGGCTCGGCCTTCTTCCCCACCTTGAGCGCCGCGATCCCGACCGCGATCGCGATGACCAGCAACTGCAGGACGTTGAAGCTCAGCGACGTGGTCGCGGCACCCGCGTCCGTGACCGTCGTCTTCGCGCCGAGGGCGAGGAAGTTCTGCGGCACCAGGCCGGTCAGGAACGCCCACCAGGAGCCGGACCCCTTCGGGACCGCGGCGTCGTCGGGATTGACGGACGTGTTCGAGCCGGGCTGGGTGATCAGCCCGACCGCGATGCCGATCAGCACCGCGATGAACGCGGTGATCGCGAACCACAGCAGCGTCTGGACGGCGAGACGGGCGGCGTTGGCCACCTGGCGGAGGTTGGCGATGGAGCTGACGATCGCCGTGAAGACCAGCGGGATCACGGCCACGGTCAGCAGCGCGACGTAGCTCGAACCGATGGTCGTGACCGTGCCGGTCAGCCAGTTGGGACTGCCGTCGTCGGCGAGGGGCATCGAGCGGGCCAGCAGTCCGATGAGGACACCGGCGATGAGGCCGACGACGATCTGGGGACCGAAGGAGGTTGCCCAGCCGGGCAGGCGCCTGGTGCGGGCGAGGGTGGGGGCCGACATGTGACGGACCTTTCGTGATGGGTGCGCAGCAGCAGGCACGCTCGTTCGAGCGTGGGTGGGTGGGTGCGCGGGGAGTGCTGACGGACGCCGGGCCCGGGACAGACGTCGACCGGGTGGCGGGAATGGATGGGTCAGCGCATACAGACAGCGCTCGCCTGCAGACAGTTGTCGACATACCGTCGACTGGTCAGCAGCGAGTTCACCCGGAGCATGTTACTCCCGCTAAGAAACGCGCCGCGCGCCGGTGAGTGTGTTGCACCCCGACAGGGGTAGAACACACTCACGGTGGCGCGGCCGCACTACAGGTGCGAGGTGTCGTTGACGAGGCGCACCGATGCGCCGCCGTCGGGGTAGAACTCGGCGATGGACAGCGAGGCCAGGTCCAGGTGCAGCCGGTAGAGCAGCGACGGCCCGACATCAAGCGCCATCTGCAGCAGGGTCTTGATCGGCGTGACGTGCGAGACCAGCAGCAGGTTCGCACCGGGGAACTCGGCCATGAGTTCGTCGCGTGCCCGCTCGATGCGCGCCCGCACCTCGTCGAAGCTCTCGCCGCCGGGCGGCCGGACGGAGGTGTCGGAGATCCACCGGCGATGCAACTCGGGGTCGCGTGCGGACGCCTCCCCGAAGGTCAATCCCTCCCAGTCACCGAAATCCGTCTCGATCAGCCCCTCGTGGACCCGGACCGGCAGCGACAGCTCGGCGGCCACCGCCTCGGCTGTCTGCCGTGCCCGACCCAGCGGCGACGACAGGACCGCCGTGATGCCGCCACGCTCGCCGATCCGCTTCGCCGCCGCGCGGGCCTGCGCCAGACCGAGATCGGTCAGCTCCGGGTTGCCGCGGCCAGAGTAGCGGCGCTCGACCGACAGCGCGGTCTGGCCGTGCCGCAGCAGCAGCATCCTGGTCGGCTTCCCCAGAGCGCCGGTCCATCCCGGCGACACGGGGGCGGCTGCCTGCTTCTCGGTTTCCTCCGTGAGCGCCGCCGAGGCTGGGGCCGTCAGGTTCGTCGGCTGCCCGTCCATCGCCTCGTTCGCGAGCCGGTCGGCGTGCGAGTTCTCGGCCCGCGGGATCCACGTGTAGTCCACCCGGTCGAAACCGGCGGCCAGTTCGCCCGCCTGCCGGGCGAGCGGCTTCATGTCCGGGTGCTTGACCTGCCAGCGCCCGGACATCTGCTCGACGACCAGCTTCGAGTCCATCCGCACCGACACCGAGCCGGCGCCGAGTTCCGCGGCTGCGGCCAGCCCCGCGATCAGCCCGCGGTACTCGGCGACGTTGTTGGTCGCGATGCCGATGGACTCGCCGCGCTCGGCCAGCACCCGGTCGTGGTCGGAGTCGAAAACGACCGCGCCGTAGCCGGCCGGTCCCGGGTTCCCGCGTGAGCCGCCGTCCGCCTCGACGAAAACGTGACCCACGGAGCGACCCCCGGGCGCAGGAGCGGAGCCCGCGGAGCGACCCAAGGGCGCAGTCACAGACCGGATTCCTTGGTACGCACCATGATCGCGTTGCACTCGGGGCAGCGGATCAGCGTCTCGGGATCGGCCTTGGCGATGCGGGAGATCTCGCCGCGGTCGATCTCGATCCGGCAGGCGCCGCACCGGCGGGCCTGCAGCAGCGCGGCACCGGGGCCGCCTGCCGACCGCTGACGGTCGTAGATGGCCAGCAGGTCGGCCGGGAACTCCGACTCGAGCGCGGCTCGGTCACTCACGCACCGCTGCTCGGCCGCGTCGAGGTCGGCGGCGGCGTCGTCGCGGCGACGGTTTGCGTCGATGAGGGCGTCATCGATCTGGCTCAGCTGCGCGCCCGCGTGCTCGTAGTCGGACTGCGAGGCCTCGCGACGCTCCATCACCTCGAGCAGTTCGTCCTCGAGGATCGACTGCCTGCGCTCGAGGCTGCCGAGCTCGTGCTCCAGCTCGGTGAGCTGCTTGGCCCCGACGGTGCCGCCCTGCAGCAGCTTCCTGTCGCGCTCCTCGCGCTGGCGGACGGCGTCCACCTCGCCCTCGAGCTTCTTGATGTCCCGATCCAGGTCGTCGAGGACGATCTCCACCGCGACCGCGGCGTCCTTGCGCGCCACGCGGTCGGACTCGAGGCGCTGCACCTCGTCCTGCTCGGGCAGCGTCCGGCGGCGGTGCGCGATCCTGGCCAGCTCGGTATCCACCGCGGCGAGGTCGAGCAGCTTGGCCTGAATCCGGGGTTCGACGTTCACGCGGGCGGGCTCCTGCTTGTGCTGAGTGGGGTTATTGGCCCCGCTACCGTACCGCTCTGCGGGGCGTGTCCAGTACAGCTCCGCAGCGGTCACCGCACCCGCCCGACGAATACCTCGATTCCGTCGAGGACGCACCGCAGTCCGAGTTCGAACCCGTCCCGGTCCCCCAGCTCGAATGCGCCGCCGTCGATGGCGTCGATCAGCGCGGGATAGTCGCCGGGGCGCCGATCGACGATCGACGAGACCGAACCGAGCCACTCCCCGCGCCATTGCTCGGCCGTCGCGTCGGGCAACGCCGCCTGAACGGCCGCGCCCCGCACATGCCCGAGGAGCAGCAGGAACAGTTGGTGGACATCGCGGTGCGCCAGCCCGGTCTCGGCGAATGCCCGCAGCGCCGAGTCCATCCAGCCGAGCTGATTCGGGCCCATCACCCCCTGGTCGCCGGTCGACGCGAGCACCCAGGGGCGCCGCACGAACAGGCGGTGGAGCTCGCGCGCCCACGCCTCCAGCCGCGGCCGCCAGCCGCCCTCGATGTCGCTCAGATCCGGCGGCGGGCCGATCGCCTCGTCCAGCATCAGCGTGAGGAGCGTCGCCTTGTCGGGGACGTAGCGGTACAGCGAGGTGGTGGTGAACCCGAACTCGGCGGCCACCCGCTGCAGCGACACCGCATCCAGCCCACCCGCATCGGCGATGGCGACGGCGGCCGCGACCACCTCGCGGACGCTCAGGCTCGGGCGCCGCCCCCGGCGCGCGGGTTCCTCGTCTCGCCACAACAGCTCGAATGCCCTGGTCATCTGTTCTCCTCCGTTGCCGCCTCGGTCCGCGATTGACCGCGAACCGAAACTGTGTATAACCTACACTCAATCGTGAACGGCATTCACAGTGAATTCGATTCGCACTTACTATATGGAGGCACCCATGATCGAGTCGACAACGGCACGCAGCGGCAACGTCCTCATCTCCGGGGCCAGCCTGGCCGGCCCCGCCCTGGCGTTCTGGCTGCACCGGTTCGGTTTCTCGGCCACCGTCGTCGAGCGCGCGCCGCGGCTGCGCGAGGGCGGCCAGGCTGTCGACTTCCGTGGCGCGGCGCACTTGCAGATGCTGACCCGAATGGGCCTGCTCGACGAGATCCGCGAACTCCGGACGCCCGGCGGCCGACTGAACGTCATCGACGCCGACGGCCGGACGCTGGCCAGCCTGCCCCCCGAGTTCACCGGCGGCGACGTCGAGATCCAGCGCGGCGACCTCGCCCAGCTCCTCTTCGACAAGACCGAGGGCTACACCGAGTACGTCTTCGGCGACTCGATCACCGGACTCACCGACACCGACGAGGGCGTGCACGTCACCTTCGAGCACGGCGCACCGCGCACCTTCGACCTGGTGATCGGCGCCGACGGCCTGCACTCCAACGTCCGCAAGCTGACCTTCGGTGACGAGTCCCGGTTCCTCGCCCAGTCCGGCTACTACGTCGCGATCTTCAACGCGCCCAACACGATCGGCCTCGGCGACGACACCGTCCTCTACAACGAGCCGGGCGTCGGCGTGATGGCGTACGGCACCAGGAGCGGCGACGAGTGCGAGGTCATGTGCCTGTTCGAGTCGGCCCCCATCGACTACGACCACCGCGACATCGACCAGCAGAAGCGGATACTCGCCGACGTCATGGCCGGCGTCGGCTGGCAGACGCAGACCCTGATGCGCGAGCTCGAGTCCGCGACGAGCTTCTACTTCGACTCGATCAGCGTGGTCGAGATGGACCGCTACAGCGAGGGCCGGATCGCCCTGATCGGCGATGCCGGTTACGGCGCCACCTGCGGCGGAATGGGTGCGGGCATGTCGCTGATCAGTGCCTACGTGCTGGCCGCCGAGCTGGCCGCCGCGGACGGCGACCACCGCGCCGCGTTCGCGCGGTACGAGGAGCAGATCCGCGGCTACGCGACGGCCTGCCAGAAGATCGCCAAGGGCGCCGGCCCCTTCCTCGCCCCGCCGACCGCGAAGAAGCTCACCCAGCGAAATCGGATGTACAAGGTGCTGACCTTCGGCCCGCTCAGCCGGCTGCTGGCGTGGATGTCCACCCGAGCGGCAAACGCCATCGACGTCGGCCGCTACGAGAGCGTGCCCGAGCGGGTGCGGGCGACGAGCTAGCAGCCGCCCAGCGTCCACGGGTCGGTGCGGACAGTGGAGACGGCGCTCGCCCACCCGGGGGTCCCGGCGAACCGGGCGTCCAGCACTCCCCTGGCCTGGTCGCACCAGGGGAACTCGCTGGCCCAATGCGCGACGTCGACCAGCGCAGGGCCGCCCGCGCGCAGGTGCTCGTCCGCGGGGTGATGACGCAGGTCCGCCGTCACGTAGGCATCCACCCCGCGGGCGGCGGCGACACCGAGCAGCGAGTCACCCGATCCGCCGCACACCGCCACGGTCCGCACCGGCGTTTCCGGGTCTCCCGCCGCGCGCACTCCCCAGGTGGTCTCGGGCAGGGCCGCCCGCACCCGGGCGGTGAACTGGCGCAACGTCTCCGGAGCCGCGAGCTCACCGATCCGGCCGATGCCCCGCGGCGACCCGGTGTCGGCCAGCTCGAGGACGTCGAAGGCCGGCTCCTCGTAGGGGTGGGCGGCACGGAGCGCGCCGAGCACCCGGCGTCGCAGCGACCGCCTGGCCACCACCTCCACCCGGTCCTCGGCCACCCGCTCGAGCCGGCCGACCTCGCCGAGCGCCGGGTTCGCGGCCGCGCCCGGCAGGAACTGTCCGGTGCCGGTGACCGTCCAGCTGCAGTCGCGGTAGTCCCCGACCTCGCCCGCACCGGCGTCGAACAACGCCCGGCGCACGGCGTCGGTGTCCGAGATGGGGACCATCACCACCCACTTGTCGAGCGGCTCCGACGGCGCCGGGTCCAGCGGGCCAGTCACCGTCAGCCCCAGTGCCCGCGCCAGCGCGTCGGACACCCCCGGGTCGGCGGAATCGGCGTTGGTGTGCGCGGTGTACAGCGCGCAGCCGGCCCGGATCAGACGGTGTACCAGCGCGCCCTTCGGGGTGTGCGCACCGACGGTGTCCACCCCGCGCAGCAGCAACGGATGGTGCACGAGCAGCAGCTGCGCGCCCCAGGCCAGCGCCTCCTCGACCACCGACTCGGTGGCATCGACGGCGATCAGCACCCGGCTGACCTCGTCACCCGGGTCGCCGCACACCAGGCCGACAGAGTCCCAGCTCTCGGCCAGCGCGGGCGGATAGGCCCGCTCCAGCGCCTCGATCACCTCGGCCAGCCGAACGGCCATCACAGCACCTCTCTCATCGCGTCGACCAACACCCTCGCCTTGGCGGGCTCCCGGACCGCGACCCGCAGGTGGTCGGGGCCGAGGCCGGGGAACGTGTCACAGCGCCGGACCGCGATCCCCTTGTCCCGCAGTCGCGTCCGCACCGCCTCGCCGTCGGGGACCAGGAGCAGCAGGAACGGCCCCCGTGCGGGCAGCTGCACGGCGACACCCGCCTCGGTCAGCATCGCCACCATCTCCGCACGCTCGGCCTCGATCACCTCGGCCTCGCGGCGCGCCCACGCGACGGCATCCGGCTCGCTACACGCCCGGATCGCCTCCACCTGCAGGCTGCCCAGCGGCCAGTGCGCCCGCCCGACCTGCAAGCGTGCCAGCAACTCCGGCGGGCCGAGCACGTACCCACACCGCAGCCCCGCCAGCGCGAACGTCTTGGTCAGGCTGCGCAGGACCAGCACGTCGGGCAGGGACTGGCCTGCCAGCGACTCCGGCTCGCCGGGCACGGCGTCCGCGAACGCCTCGTCGACGACCACGATCCGGCCGGGCCTGCGCAGCGCCAGGATGTCCGCGGCGGGGTGCAGCACCGACGTCGGGTTGGTCGGGTTACCGATCACCACCAGATCCGCGCCCTCGGGGACCGCGGCCGGGTCCAGCCGGTACGGCTCGTCCAGCAGCACCGTCTCGACCGGGACGCCCGCCTCCCGCAGCGCCCACTCGGGCTCGGTGAACGAGGGGTGGATCAGCGCCGCCCGCGCGGGCGCCAGCCGCGGCAGCATGGCGAACCCCTCGGCGCCGCCCGAGAGCAGCAGCACCTCCTCGCGGCGGCGGCCGTGCCGGGCGGCGACCTGGTCCCGCGCGGCCTCCTCCGCCGCGACCTCCGGGTACCGACCCAGCGTTCCCAGCGCGTCGACGAGGCGTCGGCGCAGCCAGTCGGGCGGCCCGTCGCCGCGCACGTTGACGGCGAAGTCGAGCAGTCCGGGTTCGGCGTCGATGTCGCCGTGATGCCGCAGGTCGGTCCACTGCGGGGAGCGGGTGTCCACGAGGGGAGTTTATGGCGGTCGCGTCGCCGTACCGGACAACGGGCAGGATGGAGGCGTGAGCCCCAGCGTGACACTCTTCGACCTCGACGGCACCCTGACCGATTCGGCGCCCGGCATCGTGGCCGGCTTCCGGCACGCGCTGGCCGCGGTCGGCGCCCCCGAACCCGACGGCGACGTGCTCGACCGGATCGTCGGCCCGCCGATGGTGGACACCCTGCGCTCGCTCGGGCTCGACGAGGCGACCACCCAGCGCGCCCTGGCCAGCTACTTCGAGCGCTACGACGAGATCGGCTGGGCGGAGAACGCGGTGTTCGACGGCATCGGCGAGCTGCTCACCGCCGCCGCGAGCCGCGGGTCCCGGCTGGCGGTCGCGACATCGAAATCGGAACGGTTCGCGCGCCGGATCCTCGAACACTTCGCGCTCGCCGAGCACTTCGAGGTGATCGCAGGGGCCTCCGACGACGGCACCGCGCGCCGCGCCAAGGTCGACGTGATCGAGCATGCGCTGCGCGGGCTGGGCATCGAACCGGTCGACGCGGGGCGCGGCGGCACCCGCGACGTGGTGATGGTCGGCGACCGTGAACACGACGTGCACGGCGCCGCGCACTGGGGCATCCCGACCGTGTTCGTCGGCTGGGGTTACGGCTCCGCCGAGGAAGCCGAGGGCGCCCGCTGGTCGGTGGACACCGTCGACGAGCTCGGGAGGGTCCTCGATGCTGCCTGCTGAGGCGAGCGAAGCGACGGGGGATGTCGCTGACGCGCCGCTGCACATCACCTTCGTCTGCACCGGCAACATCTGCCGGTCCCCGATGGCCGAGAAGATCCTGCTCGGGCACCTTCGCGAGGCGGGCCTCGACGCGCGGGTCCGGGTGTCGAGCGCGGGCACCGGCGACTGGCACGTCGGGCACGAGGCCGACCACCGCACCAACGCGGTCCTGCGCGGGCACGGCTACCCCACCGGGCACCGGGCGGCGCAGGTCGACCGCGACCACCTCGACGCCGACCTGGTCGTCGCGCTCGACAGCGGGCACGACCGCGCGCTGGCGCATCTCGGGGTGCCCGCGGAGCGGCGGCGGCTGCTGCGCAGCTTCGACCCGGACGCGGACGGCGACTCGGTGCCGGACCCGTACTACGGCGACCGCGCCGACTTCGAGCTCGTGCGCGAGCAGATCGAGGCCGCCGTGCCCGGCCTGCTGCAGTGGGTGCGCGAGCAGCGCTGAATCGGACACCGGCCGACCGGGCCGGTCGGCGCGGCAAGTACCGTGGAGCCGTGCGAAGGCTGAAGTTTCTGCTGCGTCCGGGCTGGTTGGCGCTGGCCGCCGTTGTCGCCGGGTTCGCCTTCATGTGCTTCACCGTGCTCGCCCCGTGGCAGCTCGGCAAGAACACCGACACCGAGCACCGCAACCGGCTGATCGAGGAATCGAGTAACGCCGAACCTGTGCCCGTCGAATCGATCCTGCCCGAGTCGGGACCGCTGGCCCGCGACGACGAGTGGCGCCAGGTGACCGTGACCGGCAGTTACCTGCCCGGCAGCGACGTCCTGATCCGGCTGCGCACGATCGAGGATTCGCCCGCCTACGAGGTGATCACGCCGATGCGGCTGACCGACGGCCGGATCGTCCTGGTCAACCGCGGGTACGCCCGCCCGGAGCAGGGCGCCGTGCCGCCGTCGTTCGCACCCGCGCCCACCGACCAGGTGACGGTCACCGCGCGGGCCAGGGTCTCCGAGGGCACCGTCGCGGGCAAGGACCCGATCAGGGAGAAGGGCTACGAGCAGGTCTACTTCATCGACGCGGGCCAGATCGGTTCGGTGCTCGGCCTCGAGCCCGTCGACGCCTACTTCCAGCTCGCCCCCGACCAGCCGGGCGGCCTGAACCCGATCCCGCTGCCGCAGCTCGATGCGGGCCCGTACCTGTCGTACGGGCTGCAGTGGCTGGCGTTCGGGATCATGGCCCCGCTCGGGCTGATCTATTTCGCGCGCGCCGAGATCCGGGAACGCCGCCGAGCCCGTGCGACGGTGACCGCCGACGCCCCGGCGCCTGCCACCGAACCGGTCGACGCGACCGACGACATCACACTGCCGCGGCGCCGGTTCGGCCGCTCACCGCAGCCCGAGCCCGCGGTGATGACCGCGACGGAGGCGAAGCTCGCCGATCGCTACGGCAAGCGCCGCTGATCCGAGCGCGGCACCGATCTGCACCGCGGACGAGAGCCGCACCACCCTCCGCAGGTCCGCGGTCGCGGGCGACGGACCGTCGCCGAGCGTGGGCCGCTCCTCGACGCCGTGCGGATACTCGGTGCGGCCGCCGAGCCGCACCCCGAGCGCGCCCGCCATCGACGCCTCGGCGACACCGGCGTTCGGGCTGGGGTGCGCCGCCGCGTCCCGACGCCACGCCGCCGCCGCGGCGGCAGGTGACCCGCCGACGACCGGCGCGGTGAGCACCGCCAGCAGGCCGGTCACGCGGGCGGGTGCGAGATTGACCAGGTCGTCGAGCCGGGCCGCCGCCCAGCCGAAGCACAAGTACCGCTCCGAGCGGTAGCCGATCATCGCGTCGAGGGTGTTGATGGCCCGATAGCCGAGCGCACCAGGGGCGCCCGCGACGGCCGCCCAGAACAGCGGCCCGACGGTGGCGTCGGAGGTGTTCTCGGCGACCGATTCGACCGTGGCCCTGGTCAGACCCTCGGCGTCGAGGGAGTCCGGATCGCGCCCGCACAGCGACGGGATGAGCGCTCGGGCCGCGGCGAGGTCGCCGCCCTCGACGCGCGCGGCCATGTCGGAGCCGACTCGGACCAGGGAGGTGCCGCCGAGCGCGGTCCAGGTCGCGGCGGCGGTGATCGCGGTCTCCCCCGCCCAGCCCAGCCCGCGCCCGCATCGCACGGCGACCAGGGTCACGCCCGTGACCGCGCCGACCAGGACCGCGGTGTGCACGGCGCCCGCCGCGCGGTGATCGGAGTACGTGCGCCTTTCGAGGAGACCCGCGGCCTGACCGAACCCGGCCACCGGATGCCATCGCACCGGGTCGGCCAAGGCCCGATCCGCCGCGTATCCGAGCAGGATCCCGGCCGCCCTCGCCGTCGCGCGGCCGCTGTAGTTCACGCCGGTATTTCTATCAACCCGGCCCCGGGCGGCCGATCCGGGTCGGACTCGGGGTCGCGTCATACCCGGGGATGACGCGGGGCCCCGCGGAATCCGGCGGCGGTCCGATGACGCGGGTACCCCGCATCCGCGACGGTGGAACCATGACGATCCCGACCCAGCCACCCGTCCTGTCCGTACACGCCCTCGGCAAGTCCTTCGGGCAGACCCCCGTGCTCCGTGACGTCAGCCTGGAGATCCAGGCCGGCACCGCGACCGCGATCATGGGGCCGTCGGGGTCGGGCAAGTCGACGCTGTTGCACTGCATGTCGGGGATCGTCAAGCCGGACTCGGGCGCGGTGTTGCTGGCCGGTCAGCACATCCAGAACCTCGGCGAGAACGACCGCAGCCGACTCCGGCGCGAGGCCTTCGGTTTCGTCTTCCAATCCGGGCAGCTGCTCCCGGAACTGCCCGCGATCGAGAACGTCGCGCTGCCGCTGATCCTCAACGGCGCCTCCATCCGCGACGCCAAGGCCACCGCGAACACCTTCTTCGCGCCGCTCGGGCTGGACGGTCTGCAGGACCGTCGGCCTGGCCAGATGTCCGGCGGGCAGTCGCAGCGGGTGGCGATCGCCCGGGCGCTGGCGACCAAACCGTCGGTGCTGTTCGCGGACGAGCCGACCGGCGCGCTGGACGCGCAGACCAGCTGGGAGGTGATGCGCCTGCTGCGGGAGTCGGCACAGCAGATCGGGTCGGCCCTCGTGGTGGTCACCCATGACCTCGAGGTGGCCCGCTGGTGCGACCGCACGCTGGTGATGCAGGCCGGTTCCCTCGTCGCGCAGCAGGCGGCGGCATGAGCGCCACCGCCCGCGTCGCCCTGCTGACGGTGCGGGGCGAGGGCCGAAAGGCGATCAGCACATACGCCCTTCCGGTCACCGCCTTCGCCGCCTCCACCACGCTGCTGCTCACGGTCCTCGGCGGGTACGGCGCCTTCGACGGCCGCACCGGCGAGCCGGAGGCACAGATGTATCTCGCCCTCGCGGGCGTGGCCTCGGTCCTCATGGTGGTGCCCGCCGTGACACTCGGCCTCGCCGCGGCACGACTCGGTGCGCGGCGTCGCGACGAGCGGCTCGCAGCGCTGCGGCTGATCGGCGCAACGCCGCGCCAGATCGTCGCCCTGTGCTCGGCCGAATCGGGCGCGCAAGGCCTGGTGGGCGCGCTGGTCGGCGCGGTCGGCTACCTCGCCGCGATGCCGCTGGTCGCGCAGCTGCGGTTCCAGGGCCGCACCTTCGAGGTCGCCGAGATCTGGGTCGGCGCCCTGCCCTTGCTCGGGGTCGTGCTCGGGATGACGGCGCTGGCCGCCCTCACCTCGATGCTCGGCATGCGGCAGGTTTTCGTCAGCCCGCTCGGCGTCGCACAGGGCAATCCCCGGCCGGCACCCAAGGCACTCATCGCGGCGCTCGCCGCCGCGGCGCTGATCGGCTGGACAGCCGTAGGCGGTGGCGCGCCCGGCATCGCCGCGATCCTGGTCGGGCTCGCGGTCTGCTTCGGCGTCGTCGCCCTGATCGGCCCGTTCGTGATCTCTGTGCTCGGCCACATCATGCTCGCCCGCTCGAGGGACGCCGCCTCACTGATCGCCGCGCGGCGGGTGCTCGACAATCCGAAATCCGTGTGGCGCACCGTCAGCGGCGTCACGATGGCCGCCTTCGTCGCGGCGGGCACCTCGCTGCTCGCCGCGATCGGCAACGGCGAGGGCCAGGAGCTCCAGCCGGGTCAGGAGTTCATCTTCACGGACATGCGGACCGGCGTGCTGTTCACCCTCGGCGCGACCTTCGCGCTCGCCGCGATCTCCTCGGCACTCACCCAGGTGTCGACGATCCTGGACAACCGGCAGGTCTACCGAAGCCTCGCCCTGGCGGGCACCCCCGTCGAGGTGATGGACCGCGCTCGCATCCGGCAGGTCCGCACCCCGGTCGTGGTGATGGCGCTGGCGGGCGCGGGCGGCGCGCTGCTGTTCCTGTTCCCCCTCGCAGGCGCCGTCGTCCTCACCACGCCGATGGCGTTGGTGCAGCTCGGCGTCACGCTGGCGGCCGGCATCGCCCTGGTGCTTGCCAGCGCGCTCGTGGCTCGGCCGGTGATGCGCAGGGTGCTCGCCGATTAGGCTCGGACCGATGAACGCCCCTGCACCCCGGAGGAAGTGGATTCTCCTCGTGGGTGCGGGGGCCGTCCTCGCGGTAGGGGTGGCCCTGGCAGCGGACCGGTGGACCGCCCCCGAGCCCGTAGCGCCCGTCGACCCGCGGGCGATGACGGTCGAGTACGTGTACGACGGCGATACCGTGCGGGCGCGCGACGGCGAGGGAGAGCTGACGGTCCGGGTGCTCGGCATCGACACCCCCGAGACGGTGAAACCGGGATACACCGTCGGATGCTGGGGACCGGAGTCCACCGCCTACGCCCGCGCCGCGCTCGACGGTGTCGCGGTGCAGGTCACGATCGATCCCCGTGCGGACGCCGTCGACGACTACGGCCGCACCCTCGCCCACCTGACACTGCCCGACGGTTCCGACTACGGGACCACCGCTGTCCGGGCCGGGATGGCCAAGGCGTATGCCTACGGCCGCAGCACCGGTCGACTGACCGACGACATCACGCGGGCCGAGAGCGAGGCACGGGCCGCGGGCGCCGGACTGTGGGGGCCGCCCTGCGAAGGGATCACGGATTCGGTCCCGCTGGAAGGCAATTGACCCGTCAGCCGCTGCGACGGATCCGGGCGAGGGCGCCCGCGGCGATCACGAGCCACAGCAGTCCCAGCGCGATGGTCCAACCGACGCTCTCCAGCCGGGCCGCCGCAAGCCCGAGGCCGAAGGCCAGCACCGCAAGCCCGACCAGCGTCAGCACCGCTCCCGTCTTCATCGGTCAAGCCTACGTCTGAACGGCCACGGGCCGGGGGAATGTCGATGCCGCCCGCCCCGTCTGATACTCATTGCGGGCACACATCCCAAAAGGAGTATCACCACCCATGACGAACCCCGGCGGACCCCCTCCCGGCTGGTACCCCGATCCCGAGCCGAGCGGAGCCGCGGAATTCCAGCGTTACTGGAACGGCGACGAGTGGACCCTGACGACGCGTCCCGTGCCGCCGGATTCGACCGCCACCACCCTCATCCCCGTCATCCCGGCAGACCCGATTCCCGAGCGGGAGCCGGAGCCGGAGCAGAAGAAGAAGTCGAAGACCGTCCCGCTCCTCGCGGCCGGTGCGGTCGCGGTGGCGGTGCTCGCCGTCACCGCAGGCGTCATGGGCTCGGCGACGAGCGCACCCGCCTCCTCCCCGACCGTCTCGAGGACCCTGCCCACGACGACGGCGCGGCCGTCCACGCCCGCGACCACGCAGGCCCGCTCTTCCGCGGTGCCCGCACCGGTGAAGCCGGCGCCGCTGGTCGAGGTGCCGAAGCCGACTACCTACGCCGCGCCTGACCCCGTCACCACCCGTCCGACCGTCGCAGCACCCGCGCCCGCGTACGTTCCGGATACTTCGGAACGTAGGCCCGCTCCGACGCCGGTGATCACGAAGCCGCAGCCGCTCGTCGAGGCGCCCACTCCGTCGGGCAAGTTCTCATCGTGCGATGACGCGATCGCCGCGGGAGCGGCGCCGATGTACAAGGGAGACCCCGGCTACAGCCCCAAACTGGACCGGGACAAGGACGGCATCGCCTGCGACAAGTAGCGCTCGATCCGTGGGGCGGCGTGAGTGCGCGCCGCCCCACGCCTCGCCCCTCTTCGGGGCACGCGAATCGCGAAGCCGCGCGCGGGAATCCGCGATCAGGCGGGCAGGTCCCGCACCCGCCGCGCCGGATTCCCCGCGTACAGCCCGTTCGGCTCGCAGTCCTTGGTCACCACCGCCCCCGCTCCGATCATGCAGCCGGGCCCGATGGTGACCCCAGGCAGGATGGTCGCCCGCGCACCGATCCAGCAGCCGTCTCCGACGACGATCGGTAGGTCGTAGACACGACCCCCGCGCCCGTCGGCGGGGCCCATCTCGTGGGTGCTGGTGATGAACGCGACCTGGTGCCCCACCGCGACCTGCCTGCCCAGCGTGATCGGCGCGGTGCCGTCGAAGAACACGCCCCGGTTCACGAAGGTGCCCACGCCCATCCGGATGCCCTTGCCGCCGAAGTGGCACCCAGCGTAGATCCCGGCTCCCCACACCTTGGCGCCACCGGCGAGCAGCAGCAGGATGCGCAGCCACACGGGGACGAGCCGCCAGGACTGGATGATGTTGATCAGACGCACACCGTGACCCTAGTCCGCGCGATCCGGCCGACCCCGGCGCGCGGCACGCGGTCGTCGACGCGGCATTTCGAACGGCGGATACAGAATTTGGGAGTGTCCGGGGCACAGAAGTGGGTTCAACCCGACCACGTGGTGGCAGGATTCACGAGTCAGATCCGTCGGGAATGGAGATGCGTTGTGGCCGCAATGAAAGTGAAGACCGCGAGGAAGAGACTGAAGAAGTTGATCCGGAGGGCAAACGATGAGTCCGCCGCGATCGAGATCGGCGGCAAGCACGGCAGCGCTGTCCTGATCTCACGGTCCCATTACGAGGCCCTCCGAGAAACCTCGTACCTGCTGCGGTCACCTGATCTGCTCGAGAGCCTGCGTCGGGCGGGCGCCCGGGAGAGGCTCCTCGACGACCTCTACGGAACGCCCGCGGAACGCAACGATCAGATCGCCTGACCGACCGGACCGCCAATCTGTGTGACCTGAGCCACAACTCGCCTTGGGTAACCTTTAGGTGTGTTCACGAGATTCGCGCGGTCCGCCGCTGAAGGAGATGTCGACGGCGCGCAGCGCACGGCGCTCGGGGTACCGGCAGACCGGAGCATCGTCGTGCACGGGCCGACCGTCACGGGCGGGCAGTAACGGGGGCGCGCGCTCGCGCTTCCACGGCACCATGAGAAAACGACTCGGCGACGACCAAAACCGCCCTATTCCCCGGACCGAGCCTCGGTACTCTGCCGCGACGTCGCGGCGGCCGTGGCCTGCACTGCCGCCGGACACCCCGAGGCCCACCGGCCTTGCGCCGTACGGGCCGCCTCCCCCGGCGCGACGAAGGTTCCGGCAGGCGACGCAGGAAGCTCCGGCCTGGCCGCCGCCACTGCCGCCAAACCCGGGGCCCATACCTCCGGTCCCGCCCACCCCGGAGTTCCCCGACACCGCAGCACCCAGGTCACGGAGGCCCGCCTGGCGGCGGTGGACGAGGTGGATGGTGATCGGATTCGTGGTGTGGCTCGTGGTGACGCCCGCGATCTACCGCGTATGGACGCCGCCCCGCACGATGTTCATGCTCACGGACAGCGCGGACGGCAACACGGTCTTCCAGGAAGTCTCACTCGACTACATCAGCAGGCACTACATCGCGGCCGTGCTCGCCCACGAGGACGCCGAACTCGGCACGCGCAAGGGACCGTTCCACGTCGGCGAGTTCATCGACCGGACACAGACCTATCTCGAGACCGGTGAGGACCTCTCCGGCTCGACCATCCCCCAGCAACTGGTGAAGAACATCTTTCTCGTCCGAGGCGAGTCGGCAGGAGCCAGGGTCTTCCGCAAGGGCGTGGAGGCCGGGCTGTCCTGGCCCTTCAGCCTCGTGGGCGACAAGCGGCAGCTCGAGCTGTACCTGAACTACGCCCAGTTCGGGCCGAACCTGTACGGCGTCTGCGCCGCCAGCTGGTACTACTTCAACCGTCCGCCGTGGGACAGCAACCCCTGGAACGCAGCAACTCTGGCCGGTCTTCTTCCGCTCGGCGAAGACGTCCGGCGTGCTCCGGGTGGAGGCGTCGACATCGAGAGCGACGGGACATGGCTGGTGGCCAGCACCGTCGCCAATGCCCAGAACAAGTTGCCGGGGCGGATTCGGCAGATGGGCGGCTGGGAGGGAGCGGTCGCGACGGTGGGCATCACCGATGCAGCCAGCGATCACCCACTCGGCCGGCACAGCTGCGCGGTCATGCCCCAGGGTGTGGCCGATCGGCTCGCGGCCGAGGGCGCCTGGTGGAGTTCGCAATACGGCGGCTAGCCGCACTGCCAGACACGTCAGCCGTGGACGGTGACCGTCACGTTGCCGACCTTGTGGCCCCGGTCCACATATCGGTGCGCATCGACGATCCGATTCATCGGGAAGTTGCGGTCGACGACGATGCGCAGTCCGTCGGACTCGATCAGGTCCTTCACGAAGGCGAGTGCCGCCTTCTTCTCGACGGACATCCCGGGCCGAACGGTTCGCCCGCCGCGCAGCGCAGTCCATGCGCCGAGTGGCCAGTTGATCAGGCCGGTGGTGGGTAGGTAACAGCCGTGCTGCGTGAGCGCCCGTCGGCATCGTGGGAACGAGCTCGCGGTGATGGTGTCGAAGATGACGTCGTAGGTGTCGTGGTGGGAGCTGAAGTCCTCCCTGAGATAGTCGATGACGTGGTCGGCGCCCAGGCTGGTGACCAGGTCGGCGTTGCGGGCGCTGCAGACCGCGGTGACTTCGGCGCCGAAGTGTTTGGCCAGTTGCACCGCGTAGGTTCCGATGCTGCCGGAGGCGCCGTTGACCAATACGTGCTGGCCGCTACGGACGTGCGCCCTGTCGCGCAGGAAGTACAGGGCGGTCGACGGCCCGTCGACTGCGGCGGCCGCCTGCTCGAAGCCGATGCCTGCTGGCTGCTGTTCGAGCGCCCCGGTTTCCGGCAGGCAGACGTATTCGGCACAGGCGCCGAGATGGAAGCCGGTGAATCCGAAGACCTTGTCACCCGGCGCGAACCGCCACACGCCCGCGCTCGTCGCTTCGATCACGCCGGCGAATTCGAGCCCAAGAGTCCTCCGATTCTCCCGCGGTCGCCTGACGCCGAGGACGAGGCGTCCCCAGCGGGGGCTCCCCCTGCGCATGAGAGTCTCGGCCCTGGTCACCGTCGTCGCATGCACTCGCACAAGCACCTCGCCCTGCCGCGGTGTCGGCCGGTCGACCTCACAGATGCCGAGGACTTCCGGCGGTCCGAATTCGGCGTACCTGACTGCTTTCACCGGTAGGTCCTCCTCCCCCGAAAGCTCGGCCGAGACCGAGCCGCGGCGCTGGATACCATCTTCGTCCAAGGCGACACGCTCGGATGCCGACTGTCCACCTGAATTCCGCAGCGTGCGGCCGCCGGCCACACGCGTCGACGGCGCAGGCGAATTGCCGACTTTCACGACCGGAACATCGTGAAGCCTCTAGCGTGTCCTGGTTCACTCCAAAAACCCACGAGGAGAACCACAGTGCGGAAAACCGCAGGAATCATCGGCGCCACCATCGCCGCAGTCGGCCTCACCATCGGCACCGCAGGCGTCGCCAGCGCGCTCCCGGTGAGCATTCCCGGCACCACCAGCCACCCCTATGTGGCGGGCGTCGACGTGGAGCCGGGGTGGTACTACTCCCGCATGACGGACAACACGCGCTTCACCTGCGATTTTGTCATGACCCCTGATGGCGACAATCCACCGAGCCACAATACTGACTTCACGTACCAGATCGTCGAACTGAAGACCGGCGACCGGCTCGACTCCGTCGGCTGCACCACCTGGCACCGGCAGGGGAGCCCCCTCGGATCGGCAGGGTCGACGGACTTCGGCTTCCTCACCGTGCTCGGCGTGGACGACCTGATCTTCGGCCACCTCCCGTTGGGTTCCTGACCCACCGGCCCGGTTCCCACGTGCGGCCGAGCAAGAAGCCCCCCACCTCGTCGAGGTGGGGGGCTTCTTCGGTGTCCGACAGCGAGATTGACGACTCACCTGCCGCAACTGCGGTGGGCGCGGAGGGTTTCGAACCCCCGACCGCTGGTGTGTAAAACCAGAGCTCTACCACTGAGCTACACGCCCGGAATCCGACGGTTTCCCGCCGAATTGCACTCAGGAATCTAGCGCGGCGAGCGCGTTCTCCCAAGCTGCCTGGTCACGGGCCTCTCCGGGGCCGTTCATCTCGGCGAACCGAATGTAGCCCTCCTTGTCCACGACGAAGGTTCCGCGGTTCGCGAACCCGGCCTTGTCGTTGAACACGTCGTAGGCCTGGGCCACCGCGCCGTGCGGCCAGAAGTCCGACAGCAACGGGAAGGTGTACCCCTGCTCCGCCGCCCAGATCTTGTGCGTGGGCGGCGGACCGACGGAGACCGCGAGCACCGCGGCGTCGTCGTTCTCGAACTTCGGCAGCCCGTCTCTGACCTTGCAGAGCTCACCCTGGCAGGTACCGGTGAAGGCGAGCGGATAGAACACGATCAGGACGTTCTTCTTGCCCCGGTAGTCCGAGAGCGAGACTTCCTGGTTGTTCTGGTCCTTGAGGGTGAAATCGGGAGCGATCGCACCGACGTCGAGAGGCATGGGGGTTCCTTCTGGAGTAGTGCGATCAGCGCTTGGCCGGGCGGGCCTTCGGCTGCACCAGCCGACTGCCACTCCACAGGCCGAGGTTCGCCGCCGAGGTCTGGGTCAGACCCGCCGTCGGTGCCGATTCGGCGATCTCGCTGGGCTCGACATGGCCAGGCTGTCCGGTCTTGGGGCTGAGCACCCACACGAAACCCTCGTCGGCCAGTGGGCCGATCGCGTCCATGAGTGCGTCGACCAGGTCTCCGTCGCCGTCCCGCCACCACAGCAGGACCACGTCGATCACCTCATCTGAATCCTCGTCGAGGAGCTCCCCACCGATGGTCTCCTCCACGGATGCGCGCAGCGCATCGTCGGTGTCCTCGTCCCAACCCAGTTCCTGAACAACCATGTCATTGGTGATGCCGAGTTTCTGGGCATAGTTCTGGGCGTCCGCCGCGGCGACCACGGTGGTGTCCTCCTTTTGTTGTCGGGGCTGAGACCTCCAGCACCCGGTCCGAGTGGATCAGTAGTGAAAGCGAACAGGTTGAACGGCTCTCGCGCAAGCCGACGCCACCGAAAAACCGAACAAAGATTTTGTGACGTACCCGATTGTGACTCGCCGTCGCCCCTCGCCGGGCGATACGGCAGGATTGAGCCAGATCACCATCACGCGTAAAGCGGACTGCCGTCACACAGGCGATTCGCATGGATTGGGCGCCGCACCGAGCGTCCTCCCCGATGAAGGAGAGTCATACGTTGTCCGAGCCCACCCAGGACCAATTCTCGCCAGCGCAGCAGCCCGCACCCAGCGGCGACGGCCGCGTCCGCGTGATTCGTGAGGGGGTGGCCTCATATCTCCCCGACATCGATCCCGACGAGACCACCGAGTGGTTGGACAGCTTCGATGGCCTGCTGCAGAACTCGGGACCGGCTCGCGCCCGCTATCTGATGCTGCGACTGCTCGAGCGTGCGGGCGAGAACCGGGTGTCCATCCCCGCGCTGACCTCCACCGATTACGTGAACACCATTCCGACCGAGAACGAGCCGTGGTTCCCCGGCGACGAGGAGGTCGAGCGCCGCTACCGCGCCTGGATCCGCTGGAACGCCGCGGTCATGGTGCACCGCGCGCAGCGCCCCGGCGTCGGCGTCGGCGGCCACATCTCCACCTACGCATCCTCCGCCGCCCTGTACGAGGTCGGGTTCAACCACTTCTTCCGCGGCAAGGACCACCCCGGCGGCGGCGACCAGATCTTCATCCAGGGTCACGCCTCCCCCGGCATCTACGCCCGCGCCTTCCTCGAGGGCCGGATCCCGGCCGAGCAGATGGACGGCTTCCGCCAGGAGCACAGCCACGCGGACGCGGGCGGCGGGCTGCCGTCGTACCCGCACCCGCGACTGCTGCCCGACTTCTGGGAGTTCCCGACGGTCTCGATGGGCCTCGGCCCGATGAACGCCATCTACCAGGCCCGGTTCAACCACTACCTGCACGATCGCGGCATCAAGGACACCGCCGACCAGCACGTCTGGGCGTTCCTCGGCGACGGCGAGATGGACGAGCCGGAGTCTCGTGGCCTGGCCCACGTGGCCGCCACCGAGGGCCTCGACAACCTCACGTTCGTCGTCAACTGCAACCTGCAGCGCCTCGACGGCCCTGTCCGCGGCAACGGCAAGATCATCCAGGAGCTGGAGTCGTTCTTCCGCGGCGCCGGCTGGAACGTCATCAAGGTCGTCTGGGGCCGCGAGTGGGACGCGCTGCTGCACGCCGACAAGGACGGCGCGCTGGTCAACCTGATGAACACCACGCCGGACGGCGACTACCAGACCTACAAGGCCAACGACGGCGGATACGTTCGCGAGCACTTCTTCGGCCGCGACCCCCGCACCAAGGAACTGGTCAAGGACCTGTCCGACCAGGAGATCTGGAACCTCAAGCGCGGCGGGCACGACTACCGCAAGATCCACGCGGCGTATGCGGCCGCGCTGGCACACAAGGGCCAGCCGACGGTCATCCTGGCGCACACCATCAAGGGCTACACCCTCGGCAAGCACTTCGAGGGCCGCAACGCGACCCACCAGATGAAGAAGCTGACCCTCGACGACCTCAAGGCGTTCCGCGACCTGCAGCGCATCCCGATCTCCGACGCCGAACTGGAGAAGGACCCGTACCTGCCGCCGTACTACCACCCCGGCGCGGACGCCCCCGAGATCCAGTACATGCTCGACCGGCGCAAGCAGCTGGGCGGGTTCCTGCCCTCGCGCCGCACCGACGTCGCGCCGCTGGCGCTGCCCGAGGACAAGACCTACGACTCGCTGCGGAAGGGCTCCGGCAAGCAGGAGATCGCCACCACCATGGCGCTGGTGCGGGTCCTCAAGGAGCTGCTCCGCGACAAGGAGATCGGCAAGCGGATCGTGCCGATCATCCCCGACGAGGCCCGCACGTTCGGCATGGACTCGTGGTTCCCGTCGCTGAAGATCTACAACCGCAACGGCCAGCTGTACACCTCGGTCGACGCCGACCTGATGCTCGCCTACAAGGAGAGCTCGATCGGCCAGATCCTGCACGAGGGCATCAACGAGGCAGGCTCCACCGCCTCGTTCACCGCGGTCGGCACCTCCTACGCCACCCACGGCGAGCCGATGATCCCGCTGTACATCTTCTACTCGATGTTCGGCTTCCAGCGGACCGGTGACGGACTCTGGGCTGCCGCCGACCAGATGGCCCGAGGCTTCGTGCTCGGCGCCACGGCCGGCCGGACCACGCTGACGGGCGAGGGCCTCCAGCACGCCGATGGGCACTCGCTGCTGCTGGCGTCGACGAACCCGGCCGCGGTGACCTACGACCCCGCGTTCTCGTACGAGATCGCGCACATCGTCAAGGACGGCCTGCGCCGGATGTACGGCGGCACGCCCGGCGAGGACGGGTTCGGCGGCGAGAACGTCTTCTACTACCTGACCATCTACAACGAGCCGTACGTGCAGCCAGCCGAGCCGGAGGCCCTCGACGTCGAGGGCCTGCTCAAGGGCATCTACCTGTACAGCAAGGGCGAGGTGCCGGAGGGCGCAGGAGGTCGCTCCGCAGGCCCCGCTCCGCGGGCGCAGATCCTGGTCTCCGGGGTGGCGATGCCGGAGGGCCTGCGCGCCCAGCAGTTGCTGGCCGAGGACTGGGGCGTCGCGGCGGACGTGTGGTCGGTGACGTCGTGGGGCGAGCTGCGCCGCGACGGCGTCGAGTGCGAGCGGCAGGCGCTGCGGAACCCGCAGGCCACCGCCGCGGTGCCGTACGTGTCCACCGCGCTGGCAGGCGCCGAGGGCCCGTTCGTGGCGGCCTCGGACTGGATGCGCGCGGTCCCGGACCAGATCCGGCAGTGGGTGCCCGGCGCGTACACCACGCTCGGCACCGACGGGTTCGGCTTCTCCGACACCCGGACCGCGGCCAGGCGCTACTTCAACGTCGACGCCGAGTCGATCGTGGTCGCGGTGCTGGCCGGCCTCGCCAAGGAGGGCAAGCTCGAGCACAACACCCCCGCGGCGGCGGCCCGGCAGTACCGGATCGACGACGTCCTGGCGGCGCCGAAGTCGCTGAAGGATCCCGGCAGCGCCTGACGACTAACTGTGCACGAGTGTTTATAGACACCTGACAAATCAGGCGCCCGGGCGCGCGGAAATCGCGCCCCCGGGCGCCTGAGGTCACGGTGGGCGTAAGTTTCGAGACTATGGGCGAGCAGAAACCCCCGGTGGACGGCTCCACCGACGACGGGACACAGGCGGCGGCCGTGCCGGTTTTCGGCAGGCAGCGTCAGCCTCGCGACCCCCTGCCCGACGCGCTGCTGCGCCGGGTCAAGCAATTCTCCGGCAGGCTCTCCACCGAGGCGATCACCTCGATGCAGGACCAGCTCCCGTTCGTCGGCGACCTCGACGCCGATCAGCGGGCGAGCGTGCAGCTGCTCGTGCAGACGGCGGTGGTCAACTTCCTCGAGTGGCTCAAGGACCCCGAGGGCGACATCCGGTTCAGCATGGAGGCCTTCCAGGTCATCCCCCAGGACCTGGCCCGCAGGCTGACCCTGCGCCAGACCGTCGACATGGTGCGGGTGGCGATGGAGTTCTTCGAGCAGTGGCTGCCCGCACTGGCCAGGAACGAGCAACAGCTCATCGCCCTGACCGAGGCGGTGCTGCGCTACGGCCGCGAGCTCGGGTTCGCCGCCGCCTCCGTCTATGCGAGCGCCGCCGAGTCCCGCGGCGCGTGGGACACCCGCCTGGAGGCCCTCGTCGTCGACGCGGTGGTCCGCGGCGACACCGGCTCCGACATGCTGTCCCGCGCAGCGACACTCAACTGGGACGCGACAGCACCCGCGACCGTTTTCGTCGGCACCCCACCCCCCGACCAGGGCGTGTCGGTGGTCAGCACCGTGCACTCGATCGCGCAGAAGCACGGTCGGGCCGCGCTCGCCGTCGTGCAGGGCTCCCGGCTGGTGATGGTCGTCAGCGGCGACATACAGGACCCGTACGGCGATCAGTTCACGACGGACCTGCTCACCAACTTCTCCGACGGTCCCGTGGTGATCGGGCCGACCACCCGCACCCTCAGCGCCGCCCACTTCAGCGCGGTGGAGGCCCTCGCGGGCATGGAGGCGGTGGCCGGCTGGCGGGGCGCCCCGCGGCCGGTCCACGCGGGTGAACTGCTGCCCGAACGGGCCCTGCTCGGCGACCGGGCTGCCCTCGATTCGCTCATCGATCTGCTCGTGCGACCGCTGGCCGCCGCCGGCTCCGCGCTGACCGACACCCTCGAGACCTATCTCGACTGCGGCGCCGCCGTGGAGACCTGTGCCCGCAAGCTGTTCGTGCACCCCAACACTGTCCGGTATCGACTTAAAAGGATCAGCGAGATCACCGGCCGCGACCCCATGAACCCTCGCGACGCGTACGTGCTCAGGGTCGCGTCAACGGTGGGTCGTTTGGCTCAAGCCAGTCACGAAACAACACATCCAGTCACACCAATCACATTCTTCACAAACCGTGCGATCGACTTGTAACGTTCCGCCGCCCACTTCCGATGCGAGTTCCCCACGTGCGATTTTGTGGAAACCCTACAAAACACTTGTCCAAGGTTGATGGTCAAAAACATCACCCGCATGCCGCTGGACAGTGTTCCCTTACATTGTGATTTCGTTGCTTGCCCCGGGTCAGGGCTCCCAAACCCCCGGCATGCTCAGCCCTTGGCTGGAGCTGCCGGGCACTGCAGACCGCATTTCCATCTGGTCGAAGGCCTCCGGCCTCGACCTCGAACGCCTGGGCACCACCGCCACGGCCGACGAGATCACCGACACCTCGGTCACCCAACCGCTCGTGGTCGCCGCCGCGCTGCTCGCCTTCGAGGAGCTCGAGCGCCGCGGACTCGTCCCCACGGATCTGATCGCCGCGGGCCACTCGGTCGGTGAGCTGGCCGCGGCCGCCATCGCAGGAGTGATCTCCTCGGACGACGCCGTTGCGCTCGCCGCGCTCCGCGGCTCCGAGATGGCCAAGGCCTGCGCGCTCGAGCCGACCGGCATGTCCGCGGTCCTCGGCGGCGACGAAGAGGTCGTCCTTGCCCGCCTGGCCGAGCTCGGCCTCGAGCCGGCGAACCGGAATGCGGCCGGCCAGATCGTGGCTGCCGGCCTGCTCAGCGCCCTGGAGGAGCTCGCCGCCGCGCCGCCGGAGAAGGCCCGTGTCCGGGCCCTGCCGGTGGCAGGCGCGTTCCACACCGCGTTCATGGCGCCTGCCCAGGAAGCCGTCACCGAGGCTGCCTCCCGAATCAGCCCCTCGGATCCGACGCGCACGCTACTGTCCAATGCCGACGGTCAGCCGGTCACCTCCGGCGCCGACGCGCTGGCCAAGCTGGCCGCCCAGGTGACCAGGCCCGTGCGCTGGGACCTGTGCACCGCATCGCTGCGCGCGGCGCAGGTCACGGCGATCGCCGAGCTCCCCCCGGCAGGCACCCTGGTGGGTATCGCCAAGCGGGAGATGAAGGGGACCCCCACGCTGGCGCTCAAGACGCCGGACGACATCCCGGCACTGTCCGAGCTCACCGGGCTCGGATGAGGCCCGCCGCGATCCTGCGGCCCTAGGCCCCTCGCAGCAGGACCACACACCACATTGGCCGGTCTGCCGACCGGCCAAGGCCAGACCCAAGTAACACCAAACAAGAAGGGAGCCACGAAGTGGCCACCACCCAGGAAGACATCATTGCCGGACTCGCGGAGATCATCGAGGAGGTCACCGGCATCGAGCCGTCCGAGGTGACCATCGAGAAGTCCTTCGTCGACGACCTCGACATCGACTCGCTGTCCATGGTGGAGATCGCCGTGCAGACCGAGGACAAGTACGGCGTGAAGATCCCCGACGAGGATCTCGCCAGCCTGCGCACCGTCGGCGACGCCGTCAGCTACATCCAGAAGCTCGAGGCCGAGGGCGGCGACGCCGCTGACGCCGTCAAGGCGAAGCTCGACTCCGCGAACGAGGAGTGAGCTCGCCCGTGACTTCCACCAGGAACTTCCCCAACATCGTCGTCACCAGCCTCGCGGCCTCGACGTCGATCGCTGGTGACGTGGATGCCACGTGGAAGGGCCTGCTCGCAGGCGAGAGCGGGATCGACGTCCTCGAAGATCCGTTCATCGCGGAGTACGACCTTCCCGTCCGCATCGGCGGGCACCTGAAGGTGAACCCCGACGATGCGCTCTCCCGCGTCGAGATCCGGCGGATGAGCTTCGTGGAGCGTCTCGCTCTCGTGCTCGGACGCCAGGTGTGGCAGAACGCGGGCAGCCCCGAGGTGGACAAGGACCGGCTCGCCGTGGTCCTCGGTACCGGACTCGGGGGCGGCGAGGCACTGATCGACGCCGTCGACAAGATCAAGACCCAGGGATACCGCAAGGTGTCGCCGTTCTCAGTGCAGATGGTGATGCCGAACGGTCCCGCCGCGGTCGTCGGGCTCGAGCTCGGCGCCCGCGCAGGCGTGATCACTCCCGTCTCGGCGTGCTCGTCGGGCTCGGAAGCGATCGCGCACGCATACCGGATGCTCATCATGGGTGACGCCGACATCGTCGTCACCGGTGGAGTCGAGGGCCAGATCGATCCCGTGCCGATCGCGAGCTTCGCGATGATGCGGGCGTTGAGCTCACGCAACGACGATCCGAAGGCCGCCTCGCGCCCCTTCGACAAGGATCGCGACGGCTTCGTCTTCGGCGAGGCCGGGGCACTGATGGTCCTCGAGACCGAGGAGCACGCCAAGGCGCGCGGGGCCACCATCCACGCACGCCTGATGGGCGCGGGCATCACCTCGGACGGCTACCACATCGTGGCGCCGCACCCCGAGGGCACGGGCGCGGCCCGTGCGATGGCACGGGCGATCCAGACCGCAGGTCTGGCGAAGTCCGACATCACCCACGTGAACGCGCACGCCACGGCGACGCCGATCGGGGACACGGCCGAGGCACTGGCCATCAAGTCCGCGGTCGGTGGCCACGCTGCGGTGTACGCACCGAAGTCGGCTCTCGGGCACTCCATCGGCGCCGTCGGTGCGCTCGAAGCCGTGCTCACGGTCCTGGCTGTGCGTGACGGAGTCATTCCGCCCACGCTCAATCTCGAGAACCAGGATCCAGAGATCGATCTCGATGTCGTGAAGGGCGAGCCCCGTTACGGCCAGATCGATTTCGCGCTCAACAATTCATTTGGATTCGGTGGGCACAATGTCGCGCTCGCCTTCGGCCGAGCCTGACCGGTCGGACTAGCTCGATGGTGGGGGCCTCGCACCCCGGGGCCCCCACCCCGACTACCGCCCGCAGGCGGCCAGTACAAGGAGGACAAGCGATGACCATCTTGGCCCCGATCACCCGATCCGATGCCCAGCTCGATCCCCGCGACCCGATGGCGCGACTCGAGAACCTCTTCGACGCCGGGACCACCGTCCCGCTGCACGATCGTGACAAGTCCGGTGTGCTCGCCGCTGCCGGCGAGATCGACGGAGTTCGCACGATCGCCTACTGCTCCGACGCGACCGTCATGGGCGGCGCGATGGGCGTCGAGGGCTGCAAGCACATCGTGAACGCGATCAACACCGCGATCGAGGAGAAGTCCCCGATCGTCGGCATCTGGCATTCCGGCGGTGCGCGACTCGCGGAGGGCGTGGAGGCCCTGCACGCGGTCGGCCTCGTGTTCGAGGCGATGGTGCGCGCGTCCGGCCTCGTCCCCCAGATCTCCGTCGTCCTCGGCTTCGCCGCGGGAGGCGCCGCCTACGGCCCCGCCCTGACCGACATCGTGATCATGGCGCCCGAGGGGCGGGTCTTCGTGACCGGCCCCGACGTGGTCCGTTCGGTCACCGGCGAGCAGGTCGACATGGAATCCCTCGGCGGCCCGGACACCCACACCAAGAAGTCGGGCGTCGCGCACATCGCGGCCACCGACGAGCTGGATGCACTCAATCGAGCGCGCCGCCTGGTGTCGATGTTCTGCGACCAGGGCACCTTCGATCAGGCCGCCGCCGAACACGGCGACACCGACCTGCGCGCGCTGATGCCGGAGTCGGCCAAGCGCGCCTACGACGTGCGGCCGATCGTGCACGAGCTGCTCGACAACGTCGAGGGCGAGTCGACCCTCGAGGAGCTGCAGGGCAACTACGCCCGCAGCATCGTCACCGGCCTCGGTCGCCTCGGCGGTCGCACCGTCGGCGTGATCGCCAACAACCCGCTGCGCCTCGGCGGCTGCCTCAACTCGGAGAGCGCCGAGAAGGCCGCGCGCTTCGTCCGGCTCTGCAACGCGTTCGGCATCCCGCTGGTCGTGATCGTCGACGTCCCGGGCTACCTGCCCGGGGTGAGCATGGAGTGGGAGGGCGTCGTCCGCCGTGGCGCCAAGCTGCTGCACGCATTCGCCGAAGCCACCGTCCCCCGGGTCACCGTCGTCACCAGGAAGATCTACGGTGGCGCCTACATCGCGATGAACTCGCGGGCCCTCGGAGCCACCGCCGTCTACGCCTGGCCGGACGCCGAGGTCGCCGTGATGGGCGCCAAGGCAGCCGTCGGCATCCTGCACAAGCGGGCCCTCGCCGCCGCCCCGGAGGAGGAGCGCGAGGCACTGCACGATCGCCTCGCCGCCGAGCACGAGGCCATCGCGGGCGGCGTCGGCCGCGCCATGTCGATCGGCGTCGTCGACGAGCTGATCGACCCCGCCAAGACCCGCAGCCGGGTCACCGCTGCACTGGCGGCCGCCCCTGCCGGGCGCGGGCAGCACAAGAACATCCCGCTCTGATCCGGCGACGCCGCACCAGAGACGAGAAGGACCCCGACCTGAGGTCGGGGGCCCTTCTCGCTGAACGGGTGGCTCAGAGCACGTGAACCGCGGTGGCCTGCGGGCCCTTCGGACCCTCGGTCACCTCGAACTCGACCTGCTGGTTCTCCTCCAGGCTCCGGAAACCGGAACCCTGGATCTCGGAGAAGTGCACGAAGAGATCCGGTCCGTCGGTGCGCGAGATGAAGCCGAAGCCCTTCTCCGCGTTGAACCACTTGACTGTTCCCTGACTCATATTTGCTCCTTACAGGGCTGGGATGCGGGACCCACACCGTGTGGTGACCCGGGCCGGTTCGAGACTCGGCGTCTCCAGATTCCTGAAGGCAAACAGAGCGCACGCAACTTGAGTTCCTGCGAGCGTGCGGAAAACACAAACACACAAAACCACGACCGCCTGGTTCAACGCCGTCTGCGGCGGATCCATTCCCTACGGGGCCGTTCCCGGTCGAGGGGGTCGTTCTCGCCGGCCGCTCTCGACCCCTGCCCCGAGAACCTCCCCCTCGACTGCTCACACTGGCGCCCCGCCCACCCGCAGCTTCGCGCGCACCCGCTCCAGCACCACGTCGGGCCGATCACGCAGCAGCTCTGCACTCACCCGAATCACCGCCCACCCCAGCGCCTCGAGGCCCGCGGCCCGGTCGATGTCGCGTGCACGTTGCCGTTCATCCAGCCAGTGGTGGTCCCCGTCGTACTCGACCAGGACCCGCCAGCGCTCCCACCCGAGGTCCGATCTCGCGATGACACGCCCCGACTCGTCGCGGACCCGGATCTGTGTCTCAGGGCGTGGCAGCCCGTCGCGCACGATCAACAGCCGGGTGCGGGTCTCGGGCGGGTATTCCGCCCCGCCGTCGACCTGTTCGAGCACCCGTCTCAGCTGGACCACGCCGCGCGCGCCGGGGTGCCGCTCCACGATCGCCAACGCCTCGGCGGGGTCGAGTCCAGTCGCATGGCACAGTGCGTCGAGGACCTCGACTGCGCGATCGAACCCGAGTGCACGTCCGAGGTCGAACGCCGTTCGCGCCGGGGTGGTGACGGCGACGCCGTCGATCCGACAGGTCTCACCGTCGAGCAGTCGCGCCTTCCTGACGACAATTCCCTTCGGCGCGCGCACGTGACCGATACGGATCAACTCGGCGGGCTCGCTCGCATCAATCCACCTGCTGCCGTGCAGGGCCGCGGCAGAGAACCCGGCGAGCACACCGGCTTCCCCCGACCACAGCTGTGCGGCGCGCGCACGGGCCACTGCGGTCGGCGGAGTGCCCTTGTGCACGTAGACGTCTCGGTGCAGCCGCACGAAATCCCGCCTGAGCTGATGCGCCGTGACGGTGCCCAGGTGCACCGCCAGGGTTCCTCGGAACGGCATCGGGTTCACCCCTCGACAATCCCCGAACCGATCCCCCGTCGGGCAGGGAATGTGCGTTCTGTGGATGACCGAACCGCTCGTCCACAGGCGGCCGAGGGGGTGGTTCCCGCGCCGAAGGGGTGGTTCTCGGCGGCCGCACTCGACCCCTGCCCCGAGAACCTCCCCTCGCCGGTTCCCGTCAGCCGACAGCGACCAGCTCCCGGCTGTGCTTCGGACGCTCGACCTCATCGATGAGCGCGACGGCGAGGTCGGCGTAGGAGAAGGCTGGGGATCCCTCCACGCCGGCCGGCACCGAAATACCACCGATCCGGTATCGCCCTGTGCGCTCCGCAACCTCGTCGAGGACGATCGGCGGCGGCGCCAGCATGAGCCAGTCGACGTCGGTCTCGGCGCCGCGGAGCATCTCCAGCCCGGCCGCGTGACCGAGCGAGAACTCCCGTGCCCCCGTGGGGAAGCCCGGTGCATCGAGCACACGGACGCCCGGCTCCGTCTCGAGCAGCGTGCCGATCCCGACGACCAGCATCCGATCCACGAGGGCCCGGCCGAGCCCGTCGAGCAGCGCCTCGGTGGCAGCGACGTAGAACTCCGCCGACGGCATATCCATCCGGGCGACCGCGCTGATCGCCGCGTCGTGGCCAGTCGCGAGCGCGGCAACGCTGTCAGCACTGGTGGCGTCCCCTGACACCAGGTCCGCGCCCTCGTCCGCGAGCTCCTGGTACCGCGCGACATCGCGGACCACCGCGGTGACCTGATGACCGCGCGCGACGGCCTCGGCCACCGCACGACGCCCGGCACGCCCGCCTGCTCCGAAGATGATGATCCTGCTCATGGGTGGCTCCGTTCGACGGGGCAGGCGCACGATCGCCTGCCGACGACGCGAAGGTAGCGAGCAGGGTGCCGGTTACCGCAACGATAGTTACGCTGACCAGGTGACGAATCCCCTGTCGCCCGACATGTTCGAGGGTTGTTCGACCGGCCCAACGCCAATTCGGATCGGCGACAAGTGGACCGCGCGGATCATCACCTGCCTGCGGGAGGGCCCGCGCCGGTTCTCGGAGCTCCAGGTACCGCTTCGCATGGTCACCCCGAAGGTGCTCACCGAGTCATTGCGGGCGATGGAGCGCGACGGCCTGCTCACCCGCACCGCCTACGCCGAGATCCCACCCCGGGTGCAGTACGAGCTCACCCCGCTCGGCCACTCGCTGTTCGAGCCCATGGCAGCGGCCTGCGAATGGTCCCGCGAACACCTGGACGAGCTGCTCAACGCCAGGAACCGGGTCCGGGACGCGACTTAGCCGACGTTCCTGCGCAGCCAGGTGACCTCGGCGCCCTCGCCGCCACTGCGGTACGGCTCGAGCGCCTCGTCCCAGGCCGTGCCGAGCGCCGTGTCGAGCTCGGAGGCCAGTTCCCCCGTGCTGCCGTGCGCCTGCATCAGCGCGCGCAACCGCATCTCGCCGAGGATCACGTCGCCGTTCGCGCTCATCGCGCCGCGCCACAGTCCCAGCCCGGGGACATGGCTGAACCGCTCGCCGTCGACGCCGTCGCTTGGGTCCTCGGTGATCTCGAACCGCAGCATCGGCCAGGACCGCATCGCGGTGACCAGTCGCGCGCCGGTGCCGACCGGCCCGACCCAGTTGCTGGTCGCGCGCAGCAGCCCGGCCCCGGCGGACTGCGAGGTCCACTTGAGGTTGGCTGGGCTCTCGAGAGTGGCGGTGAGTGCCCATTCGACGTGGGGACACACCGCGGCGGGCGACGAATGCACGTAGAGCACACCAGTCGTCGCATCGGCGAACTGATTCAACGCGCGCACAAGCACCTCCGGCTCAGACGAGGGACGTCTTCCCCAACGACCTCATATGTGCCTGCCGCGCGATTTGCGTCACCAGTGTGCCCTGTGCGCCCCCTGTTGCGCCAGTTATAGGAGAGATTGGTGTGATCAAGCACCCGCGAGCTCGGCCAGCACGGCCTCGCTCAGCGGCGGCCAGGCGGCCTTGGCCCAGTCGCCGAAGGCCCGGTCGGCCAGCGCGACGCACGCGATCGAGCGGTCCGGGTCGACCCACAGGAAGGTCCCGGACTGACCGAAGTGGCCAAAGGTCGACGGCGAGTTCGTCGCGCCGGTCCAGTGCGGCGCCTTGCCGGACTTGATCTCGAAGCCGAGCCCCCAGTCGTTGGGCCGCTGAACGCCGTAGCCGGGCAGCAGACCGTCCAGGCCGGGAAACTGGACCCTCGTGGCCTCCCGCGCCGTCTCCGCCGAGATCAGGGTCGGGCTCAGCAGCTCCCCGGCGAATCTCGAAAGGTCGGCCGCGTTGGACCTGGCGCCGTGCCCGGCCGGACCGTCGAGGGTCGACGCCGCCATGCCGAGCGGGGCGAACACCGCCTCGCTCAGGTAATCCGGGAACGCGATGTCGGTCTCGGCCGCGATGAGGTCGGCCAGCACCTCGAATCCGGCGCTGGAGTAGATCCGCTTGGTCCCGGGCGCGCTCTGCACGGTCGGCTCGCCGAACGCCAGCCCGGAAGTGTGTGCGAGCAGGTGCCGCACGGTGGCGCCGGGCGGCCCCGCGGGCTGGTCGAGCTCGATCGCGCCCTCCTCGACGGCCACCAGCGCGGCGTACGTCACGAGCGGCTTGGTGACCGAGGCCAGCGCGAACACCCGGTCCTGGTCCCCGGCCGCGCCGATCCGGCCGTCCGGACCGATCACCGCCACCGCGGCGTGGTCGACGGGCCAGTGTTCGATCGCATCGAGGCTGTGCACCCGTGCAGCCTACGAGACCGCGCTCAGCCCTCCGCCAGCCTGGCCAGCCCAGCCGCCACAGCCGGATCCGCACCCGAGACGGATTGGAGTGCGGACAGGAACGTCCCGGCGAGCACCTGCTCGAGCACCGCCCGTTCGACGTCCTCGCTCGCGAGCCAGCGCAGGCACGCGGCCTTCTCGAACGCCAGGCAGCCCTCGATCACCATGACCGCGATCTCGCTCGGCGATTCGATGCCGAGTGCATCGAGGATCAGCTCGAACGAGGCCGCGTCCACCCGGCGCCCGAGTTCGGCGAGGCCCGAACTCCCGCCCGCCCGCATCAAGGCCTGCCACCCGACGCTGTGCAGCTGCACGTGATCGAGGTAGGCCCCGAGCCCGGCCATCAGCCTGCCGAGCAGGGGTCCCTCCCCCGTGGCCGCGGTCAGGTCCGCGATCATCTTGTCCGCCGCGGACTCCATCGCCGCGAAGACCAGCGCGTCCTTACCGCCGAAGTAGTGGTACAGCAGCCCGACGGACACCCCGGCCTCGGCCGAGATCTCTTGCACGGAAAGCCGTTCCGGCTCCCGGGTGGCCAGCGCACGCAGGGTCGCCTCGATCAGCTCGGCACGACGCTGCTCGGTCGTCAGCCGGGTGCGTTGCTCGGGCATCGGCGGCCTCCCCTCGGTCGCGCCCACTCTAGGGGTTCGGAGGCTATTGAAATGACGTTCAACAGAGGCTACCGTCGAAGTCGCTATTGAATCCACTTTCAATACAGGAGTCCGACATGACGCAGAGCGGCACCAACCTGGAAACAGAACGCTGGATCGAGACCACCGCGGGCCCGGTACACCTGCGCGAGATCGGCGCCCCGACCGGCAGCCCGCTGCTGTTCGTGCACGGCGCGCTGGTCGACAGTCACCTCTGGGACGGCGTCGCCGCCCGGGCCGCCGCGCTCGGCTACCGATGCCTGCTGCCGACGCTTCCCCTCGGCTCGCACACCCGGCCGATGAACCCCGGCGCCGCACTGGATCCGCCAGCACTGGCCGACCTCGCCGCCGAGATGGTCGGGCGGCTCGGGCTCCGGCGGGTCACGGTGGTGGGCAACGACACCGGCGGCGGCCTGAGCCAGATCCTGACCGCCCGGCATCCGGACCTGGTGCGGACGCTGGTCCTCACCGCATGCGATGCCTACGAGCAGTTTCCGCCCCGGTCCCTGCGCGCCTTCTTCGCGCTCGGCAGGGCGCCAGGCGTCCTCGCCCTCGGTGGGCAGCTCATGCGACTGCGGGCGGCACGGCGGTTCGCGATCCCGCGCCCCCTCAGCCATCGCGGGCCCGGCGACGAGGTGGTCGCCGGCTGGACCCGGCCGTTGCGGGACCGGAGGCTGCGCCGAGACACCGTCAAGTTCTTCGCGGGGATCGACGCCTCGCACACCCTGGCCGCCGCCCAGCAGCTGCGCACCTTCACGGGCGGCGCGTTGCTCATCTGGGGCGCCGACGACCGCGTCTTCGAGCTGGACCTCGGGCGCAGGCTGGCGGCCGACATCCCCGGCGCTCGACTCGAGGTCCTCGACGACTGCGGCGCTTTCGTGCCGCTCGACGCGCCGGACCGGGTCGCCGGCCTCATCGACGAGTGGCTGACCGAATAGACAGCGGCGCCGGGCTGCTCGACTGAGC
>NZ_JBSGTR010000037.1:0-53609 GCF_053607505.1 Rhodococcus sp. NPDC055112 | reverse complement strand
CGCCCCCTCGGGGAGTGCGGGCCATCGTCGACCGAGTCGACTCAGTGAGCCATCACCTGGGTCGCGTCGACCGGGGCCGCGGGCTTGCTCCTCGGCAGGAAGAACGCCGGGATCAGTGTCAGCAGTAGCAGCACCAGCGCCACCGTGAAGGTGTTGCCGAACGCGTCCGCAGCGGCGTCCAGACCCTGCTCCACCGCTCCGGGCGGCATCTGCTCCGCGATCGACGGATCCTGCCCTGCCGCGATGGCCGGTCCGGCCAGCGGGCGCGACAGCATCTGGTTGGTGAGCACCACCGACATGGTCGCGGTGCCGATCGAGCCGGCGACCTGCTGGACGATGTTCATCAGCGTCGAACCACGGGCAACGGTCTCGTTGGTCAGCGTCTGCATCGCCGCCGTCATGATCGGCATCATGGTGCCGCCCATGCCGAGGCCCATCACGAACAGGGCACCGAGGAGCACGACATACGAGGTCTCGGCGCCGACCTGAGTGAACACCGCCATGCCAACGGCGATCAGAGAGAGGCCGCACAACACGATCTTTCCTGGCCCGATCTTGTCGACGAGCGTGCCCGCCAACGGCATGGTGAGCATCGCGCCGATGCCCTGCGGGGCAAGCAGCAGACCGGCCGCCAGCGTGGTCTCACCGCGAACCTGCAGGAAGTAGCTCGGGAACAAGAGCCCGGCACCCATGAACGCGATCACGAACATCGTCGAGGTGACGACCGCGATGGTGAGCTTGCGGTTCTGGAACAGGCGCAGGTCGATCAGCGGATGGTTGGCCCGGAGCGCGTGGAACACGAAGCCGATCACCAGGGCAAGGCCGATCACGGCCGGGACCAGCACCCGAGTGGCCGCCACCGTACCGGTCTCCGGGATCGAGGAGACACCGAACAGGAACAGCGCGAGGCCGGGCGAGAGCAGCAGCATGCCGACGAAGTCGAAGGACTCGGCCGGGCTCGGGTCATCCTTGGGCAGCAGCACGAACGCGGCGGTCAGGGCGATGATGCCGATCGGCAGGTTGATCAGGAAGATCCAGTGCCAGCTGGCGCTCTCGATCAGCCAGCCACCCAGGATCGGTCCGCAGATGGGTCCGAGCATCATCGGGATGCCCAGCACGGCCATGACGCGGCCGACGCGGTGCGGACCCGCGGCCTTGGTCATGATCGTCATGCCCAGTGGCATCAGCATGCCGCCGCCGAGGCCCTGCAGGACACGGAAGCCGATCAGCGACTCGATGTTCCATGCCATCGAGCACAGCACCGAGGCACCGACGAACAGCACCAGCGCCGTCATGTAAAGGCGCTTGGTGCCGAACCGGTCAGCCGCCCACCCCGTCACGGGGATGACAGTCGCCAGGGCCAGGGTGTAGGCGGTCATGGTCCAGGCGACGGTTGCGTAAGTCGCGTCGAACTCGGTCATGAACGTCGGCAGCGCCACGCTCACGACCGTCACGTCGAGGATCGACATGATGGCACCGATCACCACCACGCTGGCGATCTTCAGAACTGCGCCGTCGATCTTGTCCGAGGCCGCGGGGGCGCCCGGAGGTGTCGGCGTCGTCATGGGTTCTCCTGACAATTGGCTCGCAGAACATCTCCCGCGAGAATGGGTTTCAGCGACTCGTACAGCCGGTCACGGTCCGAGTCCGACAGACGGGCCGCGAACGCTCGCAACTCGCCCTTCTTGCTGTCGATGTGGCCGGAGGCGATGGCTCGACCGGCCTCCGACAACGAGATCCTCTTGATGCGGCGGTCCTTCGGATCCTCGCGGCGCTCCACGAGACCCTGGTTGACCAGCTGGTCGATGTTGCGACCCGCGGCCGCGACGGACAGGCGCAGCCGCTCGGCCACCTCGTTGATCGCGACCGGCTTGCCGTGCTGCGCCAGCATGAACAGAGTTCGCACCTGCGAGAACGACAGGTCCACGGCGATCAGCTTGTCCATGGACTCCGACTCCCCCACCCCCAGCAGCCGCATGATGAACTCGTCGAGCGCCTGATACAGGTCTTCGGGGGAAGCGGCCACTCGTGCAATAGTAGCGATCACGCAACTATTGCCCAAACGATATTAATGTGAAGGGCATCACGTCCGCCGCCGATGCTCGAGCGCCCGCAGAGGATCCGACCACGGCCGCAGGTCGCCGGGCAATCGAATTTCCGCCTGCCATTCGGGTCGCTACTGTCGGGACATGCGCTCGAAGGTCCTGATCCTGCTCCGGCACGGCAAGTCCGCCTACCCCGACGGCGTGGCCGACCACGAGCGGCCGCTCGCGCCGCGCGGGCAACGCGAGGCCGGGCTGGCGGGCGACTGGATCCGCCTGACCCAGCCCCCGGTCGACGCCGTGCTCTGCTCCACCGCCACCAGGACGAGGCTCACCCTCGCGGCCAGCGGCATCGACGCTCCCGCCCGCTACGCCGACACGCTCTACGGGGCGAGTGCCACCGAGGTGCTGCGCGAGATAGCGAGCACCGACTCGGCCGTGCGGACCCTGCTCGTCGTGGGGCACGAGCCCGGCATCCCGGACACGGCACTCGCGCTCGATCCCGGCGGCCCGCTCGCCGATAGTATCGCGGACCGCTTCCCGACCTCGGCCATGGCGACCCTGGCGGTGCCGGGGTCCTGGGCCGACCTCCTCGACTCACGCGCGCGCCTGACCGACTTCCACATCCCGCGCTGAGCGAGCCCGCTAATCGCGGACGAGCACCGCCTTGCCGAGCACCTGACCGGCCTCGAGGTCCGCCAGCGCGCGGGGCGCGTCGGCGAGCGGATACCGGGCCTTGACCAGCGGCCGCAGACCCTTCCCGACCAGTTCGGTGAGATCCGCGTGGGTGCGCGCCAGCGCCCCGGGGTCGGTGCGCAGGAACTCACCCCAGGCGGCACCGACGATGCTGATGTTGCGGAACAGCACCCGATTCACCTTCACGGACGGGATACCGCCGCCCGCGAACCCGATCACCAGCA
Source organism: Rhodococcus sp. NPDC055112 (assembly GCF_053607505.1). Classification (NCBI taxonomy): domain Bacteria; kingdom Bacillati; phylum Actinomycetota; class Actinomycetes; order Mycobacteriales; family Nocardiaceae; genus Rhodococcus; species Rhodococcus sp. NPDC055112. The sequence continues at coordinate 50,647 of NZ_JBSGTR010000037.1, read as the reverse complement.
GCCTGCCCTCCGGCGCCAACACCCGAACGGCGTCGTCGAAGGCGTCGCCGCCGACCGGATCGACCACAACGTTCGCGCCTCGATTCTCGGTCAGCTCGCCCACCCGGGCCGCCCAGCCCTCGTCGAGCGCCACCACCTCGTCCGCACCGAGTTCACGGAGGAAATCCTCGGCCCCCGCCCGCCGGACCACCGCGATCACCTTCGCGCCGTGCGCCTTCGCCAACTGGATGGCCGCGGTGCCGACACCGCCCGCGGCACCGAGTACGACCACCGTCTCGCCCGCCACCAGGCTCGCTCGCCGAGACAGCGCGAACTCCATCGTCTGATAGTTGATGATGAGCGAGGCGGCCTCCTCGAAGCTCAGATCGGCCGGTATCGGCATCACCCGCGAGGCCGCGATCGCGACGCGCTCCGCGTAACCACCGAGGTCGGACATCGCCAGCACGCGGTCCCCGACGGCGAAGCCGCTGTCATCCGGGGCGGACACCACGACCCCGGCCACCTCGGCGCCAGGGATGAAGGGCGGCTCCGGCCGCAGCTGGTACTTGCCGTAGCTGATGAGCAGGTCCGGGAAGCACACCCCTGTCGCGCGGACGTCGATCAGCACCTTGCCCGCCGCGTCCGGCTCGGGCACCTCCTGCAGGGCCATCCCGGCGGGTCCGGTCAACTCCGAGACCACAACTGCTTTCACCACAGACCTCCGTGTTCGCGCGCCATCGCATCTCTCCTGCGATCCGAAGCCCTGACGCTAGTCCTTGTCTCACCGCGCCTGCGCGGGAAAGATACTGTTCGCGTCACGCCGGTGATCACCGCAGAGGAGCGCAGTCTTGGACTTCGATCAGCCGCTCGCCGTCCCCCCTGCCGACGGGCTGGGGTTCGCCACCTCGTGGCCGGTCCGGACGGGCGACGTCGCTCCCGACAACCGGCTACGGTTCGACGGCATCACCCGATACCTGCAGGACATCGGGTCCGACAACCTGGACGCCTCCGAACTCGCCGATCTCGACCCGCTGTGGATCGTGCGGCGAACCGTGATCGACGTCGTCCGCCCCGCTCTGTGGCCGGACCGGATCCATCTGCGCCGCTGGTGTTCCGGCCTGTCGACCCGCTGGTCGGCGATGCGAGTGCAGCTCACCAGCGAGAAGGGCGCGCTGATCGAGACCGAGGGCTTCTGGATCAACATCAGCCCCGACACCGGGATGCCGACCCGGATCAGCGACAAGGGCATCGCCCTGCTGTCACGGACCACCGACGAGCACCGACTCAAATGGCGCCCGTGGCTCGCCGGGCCGCCGCCGGAGGACGACGGCACCGACGCCCGATTCCACCTGCGCTCGACCGACCTGGACCCGATGGACCACGTGAACAACGCGGCGTACTGGCACGCCGTCGAGGACCACCTCGTCGCCAGGCCCGATCTGCTGGCGGGCCCGCACCGCGCCGTTCTCGAGTACAACGCGCCCATCACCAGGGGCGAGGACGTCCACGTCCGCAGCAGACAGGATGCCGAGTCGATCAGCCTGTGGTTCCTGGTCGGCGGCGACGTGCGGGCCGTAGCCCGGGTCTCGGGCATCGACCACTACTGAGCCGCCGCCGACCGGCGAACCTACTTCTTGGCGATCGCCACCATCTCGGCGAGGTCGAGCAGCTTGACCCGCGGCCGACCGGACGCCTTGCCGAGCTCGCGTTCGCGGGCGTCGATCGCCTTCCAGCCCGCCCAGTCCAGCGCCTCGGGCTGACGGTCCGCCAGCAACGCCTCGAGCGCCTCGCGGTCGCCCTTCGGCGCGGGCAGCCGGTCCGCGGCGAGGTCCTCGATGACCAGCGCGATGGTGTCGTGCGCGCACTGCCGGTTGGTGCCGATCACGCCGGAGGGCCCGCGCTTGATCCAGCCGGCGGTGTAGGTGCCCGGCATCGGCTCGCCCGACTCCGGGTAGGTGACCCGGCCCGCGACGTTCGCGATCGTGCCGCGCGCGTCGTCGAACGGCAGGTCCGCGACGGGCACGCCCCGGTAGCCGACCGAGCGCAGCACCATGCGGGTCTCGAGCAATTCGGTCTGATCAGTGCTGCTCGCCCGCAGCGTGCCGTCCGGACCCTCGACCATCTCGTTGCGCGCCACGACGACCCCACTGACGTGGTCGTCGCCCTGGATCTCGACCGGCGAGGCCAGGAACCGCAGCACGATCCGCTTCTCGTGGCCGGACAGGGGGCGCTCCGCGTACTCGCGCAGGATCTCCATCTTCAGCCGCTTGGCCGGGTTCTGCGCGACCTCGGCCTCGCTGTGGCTGTCGAGCTCGAGCTCGGCCGGGTCGACGATCACGTCCACGTCGGGCATCTGTCCGAGCGCCAGCAGCTCCGGGCTGGTGAACGCCGCCTGGACGGGTCCGCGCCTGCCCAGCACTACGACCTCGCGGATTGCGCTGCCGCGCAGCGCCTCCACCGCGTGCTCGGCCATGTCGGTGCGGGCCAGCTTGTCCGGCTCGGTGACCAGGAGACGGGCCACATCGAGCGCGACGTTGCCGTTGCCGACGATGACCGCGCGCGTGCCGGACAGGTCGAAGGTGTGGTCCGCGTACTCGGGGTGGCCGTTGTACCAGGCGACGAACTCGGTGGCGGCGAGGCTGCCGGGGAGTTCCTCGCCGGGGATGCCGAGATGCCGGTCGCTCGGCGCACCGACGGTGTAGAGCACCGCGTGATGGTGCTCCATCAGGTCCTCGTGCGTGAGGTGCTTGCCGACCTCCACGTTCAGGTGCAGCCGGAAGCCGGCGCGCCGCGAGACCTCCGCGAACACGTCGGTGACCGCCTTGGTCTCCGGGTGGTCGGGGGCCACGCCCGCGCGCACCAGGCCCCACGGCGTCGGCAGGCGGTCGAACATGTCGACCTCGATGCCCGAGCGCTTGAAGGAGAGCAGCTCGCGGGCGGCGTAGAAACCGGACGGACCGGCGCCGACGATCGCGACGCGGAAGGGATCCTGGTCGGTCTTGGGAAACTTCAGCGAGGGGGCGGGATCCGCATACTCGATCTCGGTGCCCGCGAAGTAGTCGGCGTTGATCTTCGAGTACCGCGCCATCGCCTCGGGCAGGTCGTCGTCGCGGAAGATCGCGTCCACCGGGCACGCATCCACGCAGAGCCCGCAGTCGATGCAGGTCTCCGGATCGATGTAGAGCATCTCGGTCGACCTGAATCCGCGCTCGTCCGGCGTCGGATGGATGCAGTCCACCGGGCACACCTCAGTGCAGCTAGCGTCGTTGCAACAAGGCTGGGTGATCACGAACGCCACTGTCGGCCTCCTCCAAAACTAGAACCTGTTCCTGCGACAATACCCGGCTGGTGCGAGCAAAGTCACAGAGGATCAGAGGATAGTCGCGCTGCCCCGCTCCCGACCGAATTCGGGCAGGTCGCGGACGTCCCAACCCGCCCAGTGCGCACCATCCGGGGCGTCGCCCGAGTGCCGCGACGACAACTGAACGGTCGACGCGAAGGGACCGGTCAGCGTGTCAGCCGAGGAACTTCTTGCCCGCCACCACGGCCACGCCGAGCACGATCGCCAGGATCAGCGCGCCGCCGAAGCCGAGCAGCCACCAGGCCACCCCGAAGATCACGATCGCCGGCGCAGCGGCCACCAACGAGATCGCCGGATTCTCGCGGACCACCTCGAGCGCCGACTGCGCCTTCGAGCGGTCGATACCCTTGCCTGCCATCGAATCCTCCGTGGTGATCGCCCGAACCGATGCCGGGGAATGTCCCTCCAACAGTAGACGCGAAACGGCCCCCGCACCCATTGCTGGGGGCGGGGGCCGTGTCACAGGCGCTGGAAGCGCTTACCGGTAATCGGTGCTGAAGCCGTAGTCGTCGAGCGGAACAGCAGCTCCGGTCCCGGTGCCGAAGCCTTCGGGGCTGTAGTACTGATCGTCGTACGACGGCACGGCGTAGGCCGCGGCGCGCGCCTCTTCGGTCGGCTGAACCTGGATGTTCCGGTAACGGTTGATGCCGGTACCGGCCGGGATCAGCTTGCCGATGATGACGTTCTCCTTGAGACCGATCAGCTTGTCCGAGCGGCAGTTGATGGCCGCATCGGTCAGCACGCGAGTGGTCTCCTGGAAGGACGCCGCCGACAGCCACGAATCGGTCGCCAGCGAGGCCTTGGTGATACCCATGAGCACCGGACGACCGGCTGCGGGCTCACCACCCTCGGCGACGACGCGACGGTTGGCCGCCTCGAACTCGGAACGCTCGGTGAGCGAACCGGGCAGGAACTCGGTGGCGCCGGAGTCGATGATCGTCACGCGACGCAGCATCTGACGAACGATCGTCTCGATGTGCTTGTCGTGGATCGACACACCCTGGCTCCGGTACACCTCCTGAACCTCGTTGACCAGGTGGATCTGCACCTGACGCGGTCCCATGACGCGCAGCACCTCGTGCGGATCGGCAGCGCCCTCCATGAGCTGCTGGCCGACCTCGACGTGGTCACCGTCCGCCAGCAGGCGCTCGGAACCGTCGTCGTGCTTGAAGACGCGCAGACGCTGACGCTTGGACAGCTTGTCGTAGACGACCTCTTCGCCGCCATCGTCCGGGACGATGGTGATCTTGTAGAAGCGGTCGCCGTCCTCGAGCTGCACCCGTCCGGTGACGTCGGCGATCGGGGCCTTGCCCTTGGGGACGCGGGCCTCGAACAGCTCCTGGACACGCGGCAGACCACCGGTGATGTCCTCGCCTGCGACACCACCCTGGTGGAAGGTACGCATGGTCAGCTGGGTACCCGGCTCACCGATGGACTGGGCGGCGACGATGCCGACAGCCTCACCGATGTCCACCAACTTGCCGGTCGCCATCGAGCGGCCGTAGCAGGTGGCGCAGACGCCGGTGCCGGTGGTGCAGGTGAGCACGGAGCGCACCTTCACGTCGGTGATGCCCGCCTCGAGCAGCGCGTCGATCGCCGGATCGCCCAGGTCGGCGCCGCGCTCGACGATGACCGTGCCGTTGGCGTCGACCGCGTCCGCGGCCAGCGTGCGGGCGTAGGTGCTGGTCTCCACGTGTGCATCCCGGATCAGCGTGCCGTCGGCCTGCTTCTCCGCGATCGTGGTGACGATGCCGCGCTCGGTGCCACAGTCCGTCTCGCGAACGATGACGTCCTGCGAGACGTCCACCAGACGACGGGTCAGATAACCCGAGTCGGCGGTACGCAGCGCGGTATCTGCCAGACCCTTACGGGCGCCGTGCGTGTTGATGAAGTACTCGAGAACGGTCAGGCCTTCCTTGAAGGAAGACTTGATCGGCCGCGGGATGAACTCACCCTTCGGGTTCGTCACCAGGCCCTTCATGCCGGCGAGCGACCGAACCTGCGTCATGTTGCCGGCGGCGCCGGACTTCACGATCATCGGGATCGGGTTGTCGTCGGGGAAGAAGGCCTCCATGGCCTTACCGACCTCGTCGGTGGCCTCGGACCAGATCTTCACCAGGGCGCTGTTGCGCTCGGTGTGGTTGAGGGCACCGCGCTGGTACTTCTTCTCGATCTGCTCGGCCTGGCCCTCGAACTTGTCCATGATCTCGGACTTGCTCGGCGGCACCAGGACGTCGGAGATCGAGACCGTGACGCCCGAACGGGTCGCCCAGTAGAAGCCGGCGTCCTTGAGCTTGTCGACGGTCTGCGCGACCACGATCATCGGGTAGCGCTCGGCCAGATCGTTGATGATCGTCGCCTGACGCTTCTTCGGCATCTGCTCGTTCACGAACGGGTAGTCCGCGGGGAGCAGCTCGTTGAAGAGCACGCGGCCAAGGGTGGTCTCGGCGATCCAGCCGTCGCCGTAGTTCCAGCCACCGTCGGGGAACAGCTCGTCCTCGAGCTCACGCGGCGGACGCTGCGTGGTCAGGCGGACCTTGATCAGGGCCTGCACCTTCAGCGCGCCACGATCGACGGCCATGATCGCCTCGGCGGGCGACGAGTAGGCGCCGACCTCGGGACGATCCTTGCCTGCCGCGACGAGCTCGCCGACGACACCGTCGTCCAGACGGGTCAGGTGGTAGAGACCGGTCACCATGTCCAGACGCGGCATGGCGAGCGGGCGACCCGACGCGGGCGACAGGATGTTGTTCGAGGACAGCATCAGGATGCGGGCCTCGGCCTGCGCCTCCGCGGACAGCGGGAGGTGCACGGCCATCTGGTCACCGTCGAAGTCGGCGTTGAAGGCCTCACACACCAGCGGGTGCAGCTGGATGGCCTTGCCCTCGACGAGCTGCGGCTCGAAGGCCTGGATGCCGAGGCGGTGCAGCGTGGGTGCACGGTTCAGCAGCACCGGGTGCTCCGCGATGACCTCTTCGAGGACGTCCCACACCTGGGCGCGCTGACGCTCGACCATGCGCTTGGCCGACTTGATGTTCTGCGCGTGGTTCAGGTCGACCAGGCGCTTCATCACGAACGGCTTGAACAGCTCGAGAGCCATCAGCTTCGGCAGACCGCACTGGTGCAGCTTGAGCTGCGGGCCGACGACGATGACCGAACGGCCCGAGTAGTCGACACGCTTGCCGAGCAGGTTCTGACGGAAACGACCCTGCTTGCCCTTGAGCAGGTCGCTCAGGGACTTCAGCGGGCGGTTGCCCGGACCGGTGACCGGACGTCCACGACGGCCGTTGTCGAACAGCGCGTCGACGGACTCCTGCAGCATCCGCTTCTCGTTGTTGACGATGATCTCGGGCGCGCCGAGGTCGATCAGTCGCTTGAGGCGGTTGTTGCGGTTGATCACGCGGCGGTACAGGTCGTTCAGGTCGGAGGTGGCGAACCGGCCACCGTCGAGCTGAACCATCGGACGCAGCTCCGGCGGGATCACCGGCACGGCGTTGAGGACCATGCCCATCGGCGAGTTGCCGGTGGACTGGAAGGCCGCGACGACCTTGAGGCGCTTGAGCGCGCGCAGCTTCTTCTGACCCTTGCCGCTGCGGATGGTCTCCCGGAGGATCTCCGCCTCGGCGTCGATGTCGAAGTTCTCCATCAGCTTCTGGATGGACTCCGCGCCCATCGCGCCGGTGAAGTACTCGCCGTAGCGGTCCACCATCTCGCGGTAGAGGCCCTCGTCGACGATGAGCTGCTTCGGGGCGAGCTTGGTGAAGGTCGTCCAGATCTCCTCGAGCCGGTCCAGCTCGCGCTGGGCCCGGTCACGGAGCTGACGCATCTCGCGCTCGCCGCCGTCCTTGACCTTGCGACGCACGTCGGACTTGGCGCCCTCGGCCTCGAGCTCGGCGACGTCCGCCTCGAGCTTCTGGGCGCGGGCCTCGAGGTCGGCGTCGCGCTGGTCGGCGACGGACTTCTTCTCGACCTCCATCTCGGCCTGCAGGGTGGAGAGCTCGTTGTGACGGAGCTCGTCGTCGACCGCGACGATCACGTAGGCGGCGAAGTAGATGATCTTCTCGAGATCCTTCGGCGCCAGGTCCAGCAGGTAACCGAGACGGCTCGGCACGCCCTTGAAGTACCAGATGTGGGTCACAGGAGCGGCGAGCTCGATGTGGCCCATGCGCTCACGGCGCACCTTCGCGCGGGTCACCTCGACGCCGCAGCGCTCACAGATGATGCCCTTGAAGCGGACGCGCTTGTACTTACCGCAGTAGCACTCCCAGTCCCGGGTGGGGCCGAAGATCTTCTCGCAGAAGAGGCCGTCCTTCTCGGGCTTGAGCGTGCGGTAGTTGATGGTCTCCGGCTTCTTGACCTCGCCGAACGACCACTGACGGATGTCCTCAGCGGTGGCAAGGCCGATGCGGAGTTCATCGAAGAAGTTGACGTCGAGCACGTAACTTCCTTTCCCCAGAGGGATTATGGTGTGCGCTTCTCAGCGCCTACCTGTCTGCCAAATTCAAATGTGGGCTACGCCCCCGGGCCGCGGAATCCCACGGCCCGGGGACCAAACACCTAGTTCGCGAGATCGTCCACGGTCGCCGCCTCGTTCCTGGACAGGTTGATGCCCAGGTTCGCTGCCGCACGCTCGAGGTCCTCGTCGTCGCCGTCGCGCATCTCGATGGCCGCGCCGTCCGAGGACAGCACCTCCACGTTGAGGCAGAGCGACTGGAGCTCCTTGAGGAGCACCTTGAACGACTCGGGGATGCCCGGCTCGGGGATGTTCTCGCCCTTGACGATGGCCTCGTACACCTTCACGCGGCCGACCACGTCATCCGACTTGATGGTGAGCAGCTCCTGCAGCGTGTACGCCGCGCCGTAGGCCTGCATCGCCCAACACTCCATCTCACCGAAGCGCTGGCCACCGAACTGGGCCTTACCGCCGAGCGGCTGCTGGGTGATCATCGAGTACGGACCGGTCGAACGAGCGTGGATCTTGTCGTCGACGAGGTGGTGCAGCTTGATGATGTACATGTAGCCGACCGAGACCGGGTACGGGAACGGCTCGCCGGAGCGGCCGTCGAACAGGGTGGCCTTTCCGTCCGGGCCCACCATCTGCTCGCCGTCGCGGTTCGGCAGGGTCGCGCCAAGCAGACCGGTCAGCTCGTCTTCCTTGGCACCGTCGAACACCGGGGTGGCGATGTTGCTGTCGGCCGGGGCCGAGAGCATCTCCTCGGGCAGGGTCGAAGCCCAGTCCGGGCGGGTGCCGTCGCTGGCGATCTGCACGTTCCAGCCGGTCTTGCCGATCCACCCCAGATGGGTTTCCAGGATCTGACCGATGTTCATACGACGCGGCACGCCGTGGGTGTTCAGGATGATGTCGACGGGGGTGCCGTCGGACAGGAACGGCATGTCCTCCTGCGGGAGGATCTTGCCGATGACACCCTTGTTGCCGTGTCGGCCGGCGAGCTTGTCGCCGTCCTGGATCTTGCGCTTCTGGGCCACGTACACGCGGACCAGCTCGTTGACACCGGGGGGCAGATCGTCGTCGTCATCGCGCGAGAACACGCGGATGCCGATGACCTTGCCGTTCTCACCGTGCGGAACCTTGAGGGACGTGTCGCGAACCTCGCGGGCCTTCTCACCGAAGATGGCGCGCAGCAGGCGCTCCTCCGGGGTCAGCTCGGTCTCGCCCTTCGGCGTGACCTTTCCGACCAGCACGTCGCCGTCACGGACCTCCGCACCGATGCGGATGATGCCGCGCTCGTCGAGGTCGGCGAGGACCTCATCCGAGACGTTCGGGATGTCGCGAGTGATCTCCTCGGCACCGAGCTTGGTGTCGCGGGCATCGATCTCGTGCTCCTCGATGTGGATCGAGGTCAGGACGTCCTCTTCCACGAGGCGCTGCGACAGGATGATCGCGTCCTCGTAGTTGTGGCCCTCCCACGGCATGATCGCGACGAGCAGGTTCTTGCCCAGCGCCATCTCACCGGCTTCGGTGCAGGGACCGTCGGCGATGACCTGGCCGGCCTCGACCCGGTCGCCCTCGTCCACGATCGGACGCTGGTTCGCACAGGTGCCCTGGTTCGAGCGGGCGAACTTGCGCATCCGGTAGGTCTTGCGGCTGCCGTCGTCCGCCATCACGGTGACGTAGTCGGCCGAGACCTCCTCGATGACGCCGGTCTTCTCGCTGACGACGACGTCGCCCGCGTCGACCGCAGCGCGCAGCTCCATGCCGGTGCCGACCAGAGGCGCCTCGGAACGGACCAGCGGCACTGCCTGACGCTGCATGTTCGCACCCATCAGGGCGCGGTTGGCGTCGTCGTGCTCGAGGAACGGGATCATCGCGGTCGCGACGGAGACCATCTGTCGCGGCGAGACGTCCATGTAGTCGACGTCCTCGGCCGGGATCAGCTCGACCTCGCCGCCCTTGGTGCGGACGAGGACGCGGTCCTCGGTCAGGCGACCGTCCTTGTCGACCGTGGCGTTGGCCTGGGCCTTGACGTGGCGGTCCTCCTCGTCGGCGGTCAGGTAGTCCACCTGGTCGGTGACCTGTCCGTCGACGACCTTGCGGTACGGGGTCTCGATGAAGCCGAACGGGTTGACCCGCGCGTACACCGACAACGAACCGATCAGGCCGATGTTCGGGCCCTCAGGGGTCTCGATCGGGCACATGCGGCCGTAGTGCGACGGGTGCACGTCTCGCACCTCGAGGCCGGCACGCTCACGGGACAGACCACCGGGACCGAGCGCCGACAGGCGACGCTTGTGGGTCAGGCCCGACAGCGGGTTGTTCTGGTCCATGAACTGCGAGAGCTGGGAGGTTCCGAAGAACTCCTTGATCGCGGCCACGACGGGACGGATGTTGATCAGGGTCTGCGGCGTGATCGCCTCGACGTCCTGGGTCGTCATCCGCTCGCGCACCACGCGCTCCATGCGGGACAGGCCCACCCGGATCTGGTTCTGGATCAGCTCGCCAACGGTGCGGAGACGACGGTTGCCGAAGTGGTCGATGTCGTCGACCTCGACCGGGACCTCGACGCCGTCGGGCGCCGTCATCGCGTTATCACCGGCGTGCAGGCGCACCAGGTACTCGATCGTCGCGACGATGTCTTCCTCGGTGAGGGTCGACGCGGTGATCGGCTGGCCGTGGTTCAGGCCCAGCTTCTTGTTGATCTTGTAGCGACCCACGCGGGCGAGGTCGTAGCGCTTCTCCTTGAAGAACAGGTTCTCCAGCAGGGTCTGCGCGCTCTCCTTCGTGGGCGGCTCGCCCGGACGCAGCTTGCGGTAGATGTCGAGCAGCGCCTCGTCGGTGCCTGCCGTGTTGTCCTTCTCCAGGGTGGCCATGAGGATCTCGGAGAAGCCGAAGCGCTCCGTGATCTGCTCGGTGGTCCAGCCGAGGGCCTTGAGCAGCACGGTGACCGGCTGACGACGCTTGCGGTCGATGCGGACGCCGACGGTGTCACGCTTGTCGACATCGAACTCCAGCCACGCACCGCGGCCGGGGATCACCTTGACGCTGTGCAGGTCCTTCTCGGTGCCCTTGTCCACGGAGTGGTCGAAGTACACACCCGGGGAGCGAACGAGCTGCGAGACGACGACGCGCTCGGTGCCGTTGATGATGAAGGTGCCCTTGTCGGTCATCATCGGGAAGTCACCCATGAAGACCGTCTGGCTCTTGATCTCGCCGGTGTTGTTGTTGATGAACTCCGCGGTGACGAACAAGGGCGCCGCGTAGGTCATGTCCTTGTCTTTGCACTCATCGGTCGAGGCCTTGACCTCGTCGAAGCGCGGGTCCGAGAAGGACAGCGACATCGATCCCGAGAAGTCCTCGATCGGGGACAGCTCGGTGAGGATGTCCTCCAGACCGCCGGTGACACTGCCGTCGCCGCGGGCCGCGGCCCGCTCACGCCATGCAGGCGATCCGATCAACCATTCAAAAGAATCCGTCTGTAGATCAAGTAGCCCTGGAACTTCGAGAGGTTCGCGAATCTTCGCGAACGAGACCCTCTTCGGGGCTCCGGGGATTCCGGCATTTGCCTTGGTCTGGCTAGAGACTGCCAAGATGCGTCCTTCCAGCACCTCACGCGGGCCGCTCGTGCTGCGCGACCGCCGCTGTATCTGCTTCTTCATGTGGGGCGAATTCGCTGGTCACAACCCGAACGAAACTCGCCAACAGACGCAGGAAGCGAACGCTTCACAGGCGGTGAGGTGGAGAGGTGGACAGGAGGCAGCCAGCGCAACGTCCAAAGGTACCCGAAGTCGACGCAGAATACAACTGGACAGGGCAGCCCAAACGGTGCCCAAGCCTGGCGTCCGTGCAATCCCTCGCGCCCGGTGCCTCCATTTGCGCCGGCGCGATCTTGCACGGACCCGCCCCTACAGAAGGAGCGATCTCGCATGTCTCGCCATTAGAGTGACGCCTGAACCCCGCCGCGTCAAGACACGTCCCGGCGATTTGTCCCGCGAACACCGCCGGGACACCCGATCCGGGCCCCGGTCAGCGGTCCCTGATGTCCGTGATCACCCAGTGGTCGCCGGACTTCGCCATGGTCACCGACAGCGGCCCCTGCGCGCTCCCCTGCGCCGCACCGTCGTTGGTCGCACTCACGTTCATGCTGGCCACGAGCTCGGCGCGGTCGTCAGAGAGCAGCTTCAGGCCGATGTCGGTGACCTCAGCGACCGTCGCCGTCTTCGTCTGGATGACCGCATCCTTGGTGACCGCGGCGGTCCGGTCGAACTCCTCACGCATGGCGTCGTCGAGGACCGCCCGCGCGTTGTCGAAGTCCTGCTCGACAGTGTCGAACTTGTACGTGTAGAGCGTCTGGATCGCGTTCTTCGCGTCGGCGGTGACCTTCGAGGTCTCCGAGGTGTCGACCCAGGCCTGGTTCGGCACGTCGGCGCCGGGCCGGAACGCGGCGACGAGCGCGAAGATGCCGAGCCCCAGCGCCACCAGGCCGATCGTCACGACCCGTTTCCAGCCCGCGTCGACCGCCTCCTGGTCGACCACGGGCTCGACGACGGGCACGTCGGCGTCCGTCTCGCCGGTCGTCCGCGGGCGCAGCGAGCTGGTCCGGTTGATCGTCTTGGGCGCCTGTTCCTGCTCCGGCGCTGCGCTCTCCCTGCTCGCGTCGCGTGCTGCCGCGGCGGTCTCCGTTGCCCCGGCGTCCGCGATGACCTCCGTGCCGCCCGCGGCCTCGGTGTCGGCTGTCGCCGCGGCCACGGGCGCCTCCGCGGGCGGGCTGACGGCACCGGATCCTGCCACCTCGGTCTCGGTCCCGGCCGAACTCGCGGGCGCGGTGGCCTCGGGTTCGCTCACCGGTCCGCGGGCCGCGCTGGACCCGGTACCGGCCACGCGGGGACGACGCCCCTTGGGCTGGGGCGTGCTGGTGGTGCGACGAAGTGGGGGCACTGTTCGATACTCCTTAGCTGTTCCGCTGCCGGATTGCCGCTGGGCGGCGGACCCGCAGGCCCTACTGTCCGCCGGACTCGGGAGCGGGTACAGGGGCCTCTGCGGGCGCCGGGGCGGGTGCGGGGGCCGGCGTGCCGGGGTCCATGGCGAGGGGCTGGCCGACGTTCTCGACCTTCGAGGCCTTCCAGACGCCGTCGACATCGGTCAGGCCGATCCGCATGGTCACCTTGACCTTGCTCGTCGGTTTGTTCGGCCAGGTCGTGGTCGTGGTGAGCACGACGAGCGAGTTCGCGGTGCCCTCGTCACGGCTCATCGCGGTGAGCGCGGCGTCGAGCACGTGTGCCTCGCTCTTCGCGCCAGTCTGCTTGACCTGCTCGGTCATCTGGTCCTTGGTCTCGGCCAGCGCGTTCAGCATCTCGTCGCCGGTGATCGACGACTCCATGTTCGCGAACGTCTGGTCCAGGTTCCCCGAGTCGACGGTGTTCAGGTTGATCGCCGCCTGACGCGCGCCTGTCAGCGCATCGTCGCGGGCGGCGGCCGCCGGCTTGTCCGAGAACAGGGCATGACCCCAACCGAAACCGAACCAGACGGCGGCCACGAGGGCCCCGATGGCGAGCACACTCACCGCAGCGAGAACAGGCTTCAGCAGTTTCGTGCTACGCATCACGTTTTCTACCCTACTACTTGGTAACTTCTGCTCGGCCCCGCAGGAACGGCATCACTTCGGGGTGATGCCGAGCAGCGGCGCGAGCTGCGTCGCGATCGGGTTGAGGTTGAGCTTGTCCGGATCGACCTTCGGCTTGTTGTCCCACGGCTGCGGCGTGGCCGGGTCCGCGTACGCGATCCGGTTGGCGCTACGCACGCCGGTGACGCTTCCCAACGGCGTCGTGCAGTTGGCCTTCGTGTTCAGCGGGAACTCGTCGCGGGTCGGGTCGAAGTCGGGGTTCTCCCGCTTCATCTGCGCGAGGATCTCGTATGTCCCTTCGTAACCCTGGGTGCACGGCGGCGGGTTGTTCGTCTCCAGCAACAGGCCCTGGTGCAGGGTGCCGTCGCCGGGCGCCGAGGTGCTCGACGCCGCCGACAGTCCCGGCAGGAACGTCAGCAGGATGTTCAGCGCGAGCGTCCGCGGACCGAGTGCGGCCGTCACCAGTGCCAGGTTGTCCAGGTCTGTGGTCAGGGCCGGGCCCGCCGAGTCGATCAGCGCACCGACCTCGTTGCTCGCGGCGGTGCCGGTCTCGATGAGGCGCCGCAGATCCGGATCGCTGGCCCTGAGCTGGGCCGCCACCAGGTCAAGATCCTTGCTGAACTGGCGGATCGCCGAGGACTGCTCCGACTGGGTGTCCAGCACGGTGCGAGTGTCCCGGATCAAGGTCAGCGTCTGCGGCAGGTTGTCGATCCCGTCCTTCGCGAGGGTGTTGAGAGAGTCCACCAGCACCTGCAGGTCGTCACCCTTGCCGTTGAACGCCTTGCCCAGCTCGGTGACCGTGGTGTTCAGCGCCTTCAACGGCACCGAACGCACCAGCGCGTTCGTGCTCGAGAGGACCTCCTCGACCGGGACAGGGGTGGCGGTGTCCTGACGGGGGATCACCGATCCGTCCTCCAGGTACGGGCCCTCGTCGCTGGTCGGCTGCAGGTCCACGTACTGCTCACCGATCGCCGACCGGTTCGCGACGACGGCCTTGGCCGACGACGGGATCTCCGGGGCGCTGGTGTTGATCTTCAGGTCGACCAGCACGCCGTCGTCGGTCAGGTGCAGGTCCCCCACCGTGCCGACCGGCACGCCTCGGTAGCTGACCTCGGCGTTGGTGAAGATGCCGCCGGAGTCGGCGAAGTCCGCCTGCACCGTGTACTGGCCGAATCCGAGCAGGTTGTCGAGCCGCACGTACTTCGCGCCGACGTAGAGCAGGCCGAGGATCGCGACCAGCGCGAACGCCACCAACTGATAGCGCACAAGAGCAGATCTCATCGTCCACCCACCCCCAGCTTGTCGAGCAGACCGCTCAGCGGATTCTGCGGCGCCTGGTCCTTCTTCTTCTCATTGACCGGCTCGGTGCCGGGCGGCACCGGGGCGCCCGGAGCGGGCGCGGGCATCGGGACGATCGGCGGCAACGGCAGGATCGAGACCGTCGGCCAACCGGGCCGCGGGCCGTTCCCGTTGTAGTACGGATTCGACGGGTCCACCTTGGGCACGTATCCGCCGTATCCGGGCGGCGGCGGCACGTAGACCGGGTCCGGCATTCCCACTCCCAGTGCCTCGAACTGCTGGCCGAGCCGCATGTCGAGAGAGAGGAAGAGGTTCATCGAGTTGCCGTGGATGACCTTCTCCGCGCCGTCCGGGAACGGGAACGTCGGGATCAGGGGCAGCACGGTGACCAGGTCCTCGCTCGAGTCGGCGAGCGCCTGCAGGGTCGGCCGCAGCGCGCGCAGGTCCGCGATCAGGTTGTCCTTGGACTCCACCAGCACGTCGGTGCCGACCTGACCGAGTCGGTCGAGCTGGGTGAGCATCTGGATGAACTGCGGTTCCTGCTCGTTCAGGACTTTCACCGCGGTCGGGATCTCCGTGAGGATCTTGTCGATCTGATCGGTCTGCTCGTTGACCCGACCGGTGAGGGTGTCGAGCCCGTCGAGCGCCCGGGTGATGTCGTCGCGCTGCTTGTTCAGCCCGTCGATCAGCGTGTTCGCCTGGTCCAGCAGCCCTCGCGCCTTGGACTCGCGACCGTCCAGAGCCGTGGTGAGCTCGTGGATGATCGGCTGCAACTGGGCGACCCCGCCGCCGTTCAGCAGCAGTGACAGCGCGCCGAGCACCTGCTCGATATCGGTGGCATGGCGCGTCCGGTCCACGGGGATCGTGGACCCGTCCGTGAGCCGGTCCGCGTCCGCGTTGACGGGCGGGGCCTTGAGCTCGATGAACTTCTCGCCGAGCAGGCTGGTCTGCTGCACGGACGCGAGCGCGTTCGCGGGCAGATCGACCGCGGAATCGACGACGACGCCGACTGCCGCCGTCCATCCGTCGTCCGGGACGTCGATACTCTGCACCCGGCCGACGGGGACGCCGTCGACCTTCACCGTGGACTGGGGCACCAGATCGAGCACGTCATCGAACTCGACCGTCAGGTGCATCGGGTCGCTGCCGAGGTCGGCGCCACCGGGCAGCGGAATGCTGTAGATGCCCTTGGAACCACAACCTGCGACCGTCAACGCGACGACGCATGCGCCGACACCGATCGCGACCGAGCGCTTCACTGACCGCTCCTGCATCACTGGCCACCCCGCGGGATGTTCTGGTCGCTGAGGCCGGGGGCCTGCGAATTTCCGAGTCGGGGCGAGATGTTTCCTGGGACCGTGCCCGGCTGCGAGGGCCGCTGGATTTTGTCGCCGCCGAGGATGCCGAACGGCAGGTTCAACGTCGGCGTCTTCACGCCCGCGGCCACCTGGTCCATGATCACCTTGCAGTTGTCGATGAGCGGGCGCATCTGACGACCCAGCGCGTCGAACTTCGGGTCGCCCGGCATCAGCTTGCCGAGGTCCATCAGCTTGCACAGGGTCCCGAACGGGTCCTGCGTCTCCGGGAGGTTCACCCGTGAGGCCAGCGTTCCTGACTCCGCGTCGTACGAGTTCACGACGTTGCTGATGGCGAGCGGCAGGGTGGTCAACGCGTCGACCAGGTCCTGCCGGTTGTCGGCGAGGGTCTGGGTCACCTGGACCAGCCCCTCCGCGTTGCTCGTGACGGCCTCCTGGTTGTCGCGGACGAACACCGCCACGTCACCGAGCGCGAAGGAGAGCTGGTTCAGCGCGTCCCCCAGGTTCTTCCGTTCCCCGGCCAGGAAGCCACTGAGATCGGAGAGCTGGGAGTTGAACTGGCGCACCTGCTGGTCGTTGGCCGCGAGCGCGCTGACGAAGGTCTGCAGGTTCCTGATCGTCTCGAACAGATCACCCCGGTTGAGGTTGAGGGTCTCCGCCGCCTTGGACAGCTCGGTGATGGTCGCGCCGAGCGCCTCACCGTTGCCATCGAGGTTCTTGGCCGCGGTGTCGACGAACTCGGACAGCGCGCCCTCCTTGTTCGCGCCCTCCGGCCCGAGCGCCCTGGCCAGTTCGTCGATGCTCGAGTAGAGCTGGTCGACCTCGACCGGGGTCGCGGTCCGCTCGCGGGGAATGGTGTCGCCGGACTCCATCACCTCGCCGCCCGTGTAGGCGGGGGCGAGCTGGATGTACCGGTCGGACACCACCGACGGCGTGATCTGCGCGGCCTTCGCATCTTCCGGGATCTTCACCCCGCGGTCGACACGCATGGTGACCCTGACCTGGTCACCGAGCGGCTCGACCTCGTTCACGGAGCCGACCTTCACGCCGAGCACCCGGACATCCGAGCCGTCGTAGATGCCGACCGACTTGTCGAAGTACGCGGTGATCTTGGTGGTGCCCGCCCGGGTGATCAGCCACCAACCGCCGAAACCCACCACCAGCAGCCCCACCAGCAGCAGGGCGGTGGCAACGACCTGACGCCTGCTGAACTTCTGCATCCTCCCCGAGGTCACGCCGGTCATCAGTTGCCCCCAATGGTTCGAACGGGATCGCGGTAACCCGGGATGAGCGGGAGCGCGGGCGGCGTCAGGTTCACGACCACCTGGTCGAACCAGCGACCGTTGCCGACGATGTTCGCGTACAGCCGGGTGAACGGTGCATACAGCTTGATCGCCTTGTCCAGGTTGTCGTTGTTGTCCTGCAGGATCTGCACGACGCCGCGGAGCTGTTCGAGCGCGGGACCGATCTGCTCCTCGTTGTCCTTGACCAGGCCGGTCAGCTGCTGCGAGAGCCGCTGGGTGCCGGTGAGCAGCTGGGAGATCGCCTGCTGACGGCTGTTCAGCTCGCCGAGCAACAGCCCGGCGCTGCCGATCAGCTTGGTGAACTCGGCGTTGCGGTCGGCGAGCACCTTGGAGGTGTCGGCGGTCGCGGCGAAGAGCTTGCGCAGCTCGTCGTCACGGCTGCCGATGGTCTTCGACAGCCGCGTCACGCCGTCGAGCGAGGCCCGGATGTCCGCGGGGGTGCCCGAGAACGCGTCGGACAGCGTCTCCATGGCCTGCGCGAGCTGCGGCGTGTCGATCGCGTCCAGTGTGGTGGTCGCGTCGCCGAACGCGTCGAGCACGTCGTACGGGGAGGTGGTGCGCTCCAAGGGGATCGTGTCCCTCGGGTCCAGGGTGTCGGATCCGCGAGGGTCGAGCGCCAGGTACTTCTGGCCGAGGACCGTCTTGATCTGAATCGACGCGGTGGTCTGGTCGCCGACCCAGGCGTCCTTGACCTTGAACGCGACCTCGACCTTGTCGCCGTCGAGCTCGACGGCGGTCACCTTGCCCACCTTGACGCCCGCGATGCGGACCTCGTTGCTCGGCTTGAGCCCGGCCGCCTCGGTGAACTGGGCCCGGTAGGTGGCGCCTGCCCCGATCAACGGCAGGTCGTCGAGGAAGAAGGCCGACACGGTGGCGAGGAGCACCACGACGATGCCGAGCGCACCGATGGTGGCGGGGCTACGACGTTGCTTCACTGTCCGGCCCCGTTCGCCGAGCACCGGGGTGCGGAGTTGGTGTAGATCGGCTGATTGACCGTCGGGAGCCCCGTCGGCAGGTTGAGGTACGGCGACTCGCCGGGCCCCGCGACCACGTCGAGGCCGCACAGGTAGAACTGGAACCACGACCCGAAGCTCGCGATACGGGTCAGCTTGTCCAGCTTCACCGGCAGGGTGGTCAGGATCTTGTTCACCTTGTCGCTCTGCGCGTTCAGCGTTCCCGCCAGCGTGTTGAGTGCAGACACCGAGCCCTGGATCGACGGCCTCGTCGGTTCGAGCACGTCCGCGGTGGCATCGGCCAGCCCAGCGAGCGAGGTCACCGCGCTACCCACCACACCGCGATCGTTGGCCAGCCCCGTGACGAGCTGCTCGGTGTTGACGATCAGCGAGCTCAGTTCATCGTCGTGCCTGTTGACGGTCTCGAGAACCCCGTTGAGGTTGTTGATCACGTCGCCGATCACTCGGTCCTTGTCCGCGATGGTGTTGGTCAGGCTGGCCGTGTTGCGCACCAGCTCCGAGATCGTGCCGCCCTCGCCCTGGAACACCTGGATGATCTGGAAGGACAGCTTGTTCACGTCGTCGGCGCTGAGCGTCTGGAACAGCGGCCGGAAGCCGTTGAACAGGGTCGTCAGGTTGACCGCGGGCTTGGTGCGCTCGATCGGGATGGTCGAGCCGCCGGACATCTTCATGCCCTGCGCGCCCTCGCCCTGCTCCAGCGCGATGTAGCGCTGGCCGACCAGGTTCCGGTAGCGGATCGTGGCTGTCGAGCTGGCCGGGAGCCAGTCGCGGTCGGTCAGCGAGAACTGGACCTGTGCCTCCCGCTCGTTGACGATCGCGATCTTGTCGACCTGTCCGACCCGCACGCCCGCGATCCGGACCTCGTCGCCCTTGTTGAGCGAGGCGACATCCGTGAAGATCGCGTTGAACTTGGTGCCACCGCCACCGCTGGTGTTCGCGATGGTCAAGGCCAGCGTCGCGGTCGCCAAGACGGTGACGACGGCGAAGATGATGAGCTTGATCAGGGGAGCCGCGAGACCTCTCATCGGACACTCACCTCCGTTCCCCTCAGTGCAGGCGCGCCGAGCAGGGTCGCCCAGCCCGGCACCGCCTCCGGCAGCGTGCCGGTGCCCTTGCCGTAGATGACTGCCAATGTGTCCTGCTCGAGTGTCGATCCGGTGTATGTGGCCGGCGTGTTCTGCCCGGCCGCCGGGCTCGGGACCACCGAGTACTGCGGCGCGGCCGGCGACGGCACGAACGCGGGGCCGGGGTTACGCGAGGGCACCTGGTAGGAACCGTCGTTGTACGAGCCGCCCGGGTACTGACCGAACTTGTAGCCGGGTTCCGCCGGCGTGTAGCACTTGGCGCCGCGCTCGTCGAAGAGCCGGGGCTCGTCCTGGTTTGGTAGGTAGCGCCCCTTCGGGTTGACGAACACGGTGGCCGCCCGTGCACCCGGGTGGTCCTTGAGGCTGCCGTCCGGGTTGAGCCCGAGGATGGCGCTCGCGCTCTCCACGATTGGCACGAACTGCGCGAAGGTGCATCCGAAGGTCGGCGACGCGGCGGCCAGGACCTCGAGAGCCTCCCGCGAGTCCGCCGCGATGGAGATCAGCGAATCCTTGTTGGCCGTCAGGAAGTCCGCGGTGCTGCCCGCGGTGGCGGTGACCGAGGACATCAGTGCCCGGATCTGGTTCTGCTGCTGGACCACGGTCGCGCCGGTGGTCCGCAGGTTGTCGAACGCGTTGATCAGATCGGGAGCGGCGTCCGAGTAGGTCTGCGAGAAGTCCGCGAGACCGCGCAGGCCCTCCCGCAGGTTCGGCAGCTCGGTGTTGACCCCGGCGAAGATGGTCTCGAGTCGCTCGATGCTCACCCCGATGTCGTTGCCGCGCCCGGCCAAAGCCTGCGACAGCGCGCCGAGGGTGTTCGCCAGGTCCTGCGGCGGAACAGCCTGCAGCAGCGGCAGCAGCCCGTCGAGCAGTTCGCCGACCTCGATAGCGTTGCCGCTCTTGTCCTGGAGCAGCGTGTCGCCCTGCGAGATTGGGGCGGCGGTGTCGCCCGTCGGCACGATCAGCGAGACGTACCGCTCGCCGAACAGGGTCTTCGGCAGCAGCCGCGCCGTCGCGTTGGACGGGATAAGTTCGGCCTTGTCGGGGTCGATCGCCAGGACCGACGTGACCTTGCCGTCCTCGGTCGAGGCGGAACGCACCTCGCCCACGATCAACCCGCGCACCTTCACGTCCGCGTGGCTGGGCAGGGAGTTGCCGACCGAGTCGGTCACGAGGCTGACCTTCACGACCTCCTTGAACGACTTGTTGTACATCCCGATCGTGAACGCAAGGAACAACGCGAGAACGAGAAAGAATGCAAGGCCAAGAATGCGTCGGCGCAACACCGAGCCACCGTCGATCATCCGGCCACCCTCACTGTGGTCGTGGTGCCCCAGATGGCGAGGCTGAGGAAGAAGTCCAGCACCGCGATCGTCACGATCGCGGTCCGCACGGCCCGGCCGACGGCGACGCCGACGCCCGCCGGTCCACCGGAGGCGTGGTAGCCGTAGTAGCAGTGGACCATGATCAGCACGAACGCGAAGACCAGCACCTTGCCGAAGGACCAGAGCACGTCCGCAGGCGGTAGGAACAGGTTGAAGTAGTGGTCGTATGACCCGCTCGACTGCCCGTTGAAGACTGTGTTGATCAGCCTCGACGCCAGATACGCGGCCATCAGACCGACGATGTAGAGCGGCACGACCGCGATAAACCCGGCGATCATCCGGGTGGTGACCAGGAACGGCACACTCGGCACCGCCATGACCTCGAGCGCGTCGATCTCCTCCGAGATGCGCATGGCACCGAGCTGGGCGGTGAAGCCACAGCCGACCGTTGCCGACAACGCGAGGGCCGCGACGAGCGGGGCGATCTCGCGGGTGTTGACGTACGCGGACAGGAAGCCGGTCAGCACGGAACTGCCGAGCTGCTCGAGCGCCGCGTACCCCTGCAGGCCCACGACGACGCCGGTGAAGCCGGACATCATCACGATGACGCCGATGGTTCCGCCGATGACGGCCAGCGCACCGCTACCGAAGGTGACCTCGGCGAGCAGCCGGAGGACCTCTCGGCCGTAGTGCGTGAGCGTCCGCGGAATCCAGCCGATTGCCCTTGCATAGAAGGACATCTGGTCGCCGGCGCGATCGAGAACGTGCAGCGGCGCGTTTGTCACCTTGCGCGCACGCATCAGTGTCCGGTCGCCGCGACCCTTGGCGATCGTCATGGGTTAAGCCCCCTTGGCAGGAACGACTTGCAGGTACACCATCGTCAGGATCAGATTGGCGAAGAACAGCAGCAAGAAGGTGATGACGACCGTCTGGTTCACGGCCTCGCCAACGCCCTTCGGCCCTGGATTGGGGTGCAGGCCCTTGTAGGACGCGACCACGCCCGCGATGACGCCGAACACGGCGGCCTTCGCCTCCGCGATGTAGAGGTCCGGCAGCTGGGCGAGCGCGGAGAACGAGGACAGATAGGCGCCGGGGGTACCGCCCTGGAGGATCACGTTGAAGAAGTACCCGCCCGCGATGCCGACCACCGAGACCAGCCCGTTGAGCAACACCGCGACCAGGATCATCGCCAGCACGCGGGGGACCACGAGGCGCTGGACCGGATTGATACCGAGCACCTCCATGGCGTCGATCTCCTCACGGATGGTGCGCGAGCCGAGATCGGCCGTCACCGCCGAGCCGGCCGCACCGGCGATCAGCAGCGCGGTCACAATCGGACTGCCCTGCTGGATCACCGCCAGCACGCTGGCTGCGCCCGTGAAGGATTCGGCGCCGAGCTGCTTGATCAGCGATCCGGTCTGCAGTGACACCACCGCACCGAACGGGATCGCGACCAGCGCCGTCGGCAGGATCGTCACGCTCGCGATGAACCAGGCCTGTTCGATGAACTCCCGGAACTGGAACGGCTTCCTGAACGTGTTCCGCACGACATCGACGAAGAGCTGAAATATCAACCCGGCCTGTGTCAACGCGGCCATCAGCGGACTGAGCAGCGTGTTCTTGGTACCCCCCATCGGCGCGTGCTACCCGCGTCCCCAGGAAGACGTCTCCATGCCGGAGTCGTCATATGCGGGAATCACCTGAGTGCTGTCCTCGGTGTCAAGGCTCTCCTGAATCGCGATCTGGGCATTGTGCGGCAGCGTGTGCATGATCTGGCGGACGCGCTCCTGACGGCGGGCGACAGCCTGACGGAACGGCATACCGGGGGTGGCCCGCATCTGCGGGACGATGCCCTCGACGTCGTCGACGCCGCCGTGGTGGTGGCCTGCATCGACCATCGCCTGCTCCTGCGCCATCTGCGCCTCGTCCTTCTCCTCGGACATGCCGATCGGGCCGAGCATGCTGCCGTTGAGGAACTGCTTGACCACCGGCTCGTCGCTGGTGAGCAGCACCTCGCGGGGGCCGAACATGACGAGCTCCTTGCGGAACAGCATGCCGATGTTGTCCGGGACGGTGCGCGCGAGGTTGATGTTGTGCGACACGATCAGGATCGTCGCGTCGATCTGCGAGTTGATGTCGATCAGCAGCTGGCTGATGTAGGTCGTGCGGACCGGGTCGAGACCCGAGTCGGGCTCGTCGACCAGGATGATCTCCGGGTCCAGCACGAGCGCCCGCGCCAGTCCGGCGCGCTTGCGCATACCGCCGGAGATCTCTCCGGGGAGCTTGTTCTCGGCACCGATGAGTCCGACGAGCTCCATCTTGCCCATCACGATGTTGCGGATCTCGGACTCGGACTTCTTGGTGTGCTCACGCAACGGGAAGGCGACGTTGTCGAAGAGGTTCATCGACCCGAACAGTGCGCCGTCCTGGAACAGCACGCCGAACATCTTCCGGATCTCGTAGAGCTCTCGGCTGGAGCACTCCAGGATGTCGGTGCCGTCGATGACGATCGAGCCGCGCTCCGGACGGAGCAGGCCGATCAGCGACTTCAGGAACACCGACTTGCCCGTACCGGACGGGCCGAGCAGCGCCGTGACCTCCCCCGGGGGGAGCGTCAGGGTGACGTCCTGCCAGATCTTCTGCGAGCCGAACGACTTGGTGAGTCCCTCGACTACTACCTCTACTCCCACCGAAAACCTCCACGCTTTTCGACACACTGACCCAATGTGGGTTGGGTCACTCTATCGCATCGAAGTGGTACCTGTGACGCTGAATGCTACTCATGAGTAGGGTTCGGGTGCAATCCGACCCCCCCATGTCCGATTTATCCATCCTGAACTGCATCGATGCGTCGCCTCAGCGCTGAACAACCGTCCACTTCTGACGCCCCTCGAGGTTAGGAATCCGGGCACCAAAAAGGGCCGCTCCCCTTGCGGGGAACGGCCCTTTGTCGAGCGCGAGCGCTGCGTTGTTACGCGGCGGTCTTACTTGATGGAGATGGTGGCGCCTGCGGCGACCAGCTTCTCCTTGGCGGCCTCGGCCGCATCCTTCGCAACCTTCTCGAGGATCGCCTTCGGCGCACCCTCGACGAGGTCCTTGGCCTCCTTCAGGCCCAGGCCGGCGACGACCTCACGGACGACCTTGATGACCTGGATCTTCTTGTCGCCGGCCGACTCGAGGACGACGTCGAACTCGTCCTGCTCCTCAGCGGCGTCCGCGGCGGCGGCCGGGGCACCGGCGGCGGCAACGGCGACCGGCGCAGCAGCGGTGACCTCGAAGGTCTCCTCGAACGCCTTCACGAACTCCGAGAGCTCGAGGAGGGTGAGCTCCTTGAACTGGTCCAGCAACTCTTCGGTGGTGAGCTTCGCCATGATGGCGGTCCTTCCTGTAAGTCCCATGTCGCTGATCCGCGACGAGGTGGGAGTGGTTTGGTACGTGATACGCAAGACCTTGTTCGCACCCGTGAGGGCGCCCGTCCGGTCTCGTGCGGATCAGCTTTCGGCTGCGGAGCCTTCCGCGGCCTTCTTGTCCTGCAGCGCAGCGGCCAGACGGGCCATCTGCGAGGCGGGGGCATTGAACAGGCCAGCGGCCTTTGCCAAGTTGCCCTTCATCGCGCCGGCAAGCTTGGCCAGCAGGATCTCGCGGGACTCGAGGTCCGCGATCCTGTTGACCTCGTCCACGGACAGCGCGTTGCCGTCCATGTAGCCGCCCTTGATGACAAGCGCCTTGTTGTCCTTCGCGAAGGCCTTGATGGCCTTCGCTGCGTCAACCGGCTCGCCCTTGATGAACGCAATGGCGGTCGGTCCGACGAACAGGTCGTCAAGGCCCTCGACGCCCGCCTCTGCGGCGGCGCGCTTGACCAGGGTGTTCTTGGCGACGGAGTAGGTTGCGCCTGCTCCGAGCGCGCGTCGCAGCTGCGTCAGACTGGTCACCGACAGACCACGGTATTCGGTGATCACGGCGGCAGTCGAACCCTTGAACTGCTCAGTGATCTCCGTGACTGCGGAGACCTTTTCGGGCTTTGCCATACTTCGCCTCCTCTCGTGACATCGTGTTGGTGCACCCTCGGGATGCGGCCGTGACAATGCAAAACGCCCCGGTGCAGGCACACGGGGCGTCACGAAGAGATCCGGACCCAGCTCGCGCGAAGGCCCACCACTCCCCTACCTCGTCCTCCTGCGTGGGCCGTCGGGCTGTGTCCCGAACCTTCAACCAATGCCTTGCGACATCGGTGACCAACGGTCTTGGGTAGAACTTCTTGGGGTGAACTCGAAATAGATCGAACTCTTCCCGAGAGAGTACCCGAGCGGGCGCGACCATCCAAAACGAGCCGCCCATCGGAGCAGTGATCGTGACGGGCATCACAACAGACCCTCTGAAGTGACGGACAAGTCGCAAATTGACTGTTATATGGAGTTACACATAGAGGGTACCGTCACAACCCATGACCACGCTGGAACGCACCAACCCACCCGACACCAGGGTCGAGCTGATCTCCTCGCGCGCAGGCCGATTCGCGGCACTGGCCGTGATCTGCCTGGCGGAACTGCTGGTGGTGCTCGACAACACCATCGTCAACGTCGCCCTGCCGTCGATCGGCGTCGAACTCCACACCGGGGTGAGCGGACTGCAGTGGGTGGTCGATGCCTACACCCTCACCTTCGCAGGCCTGCTGCTGGCCTGCGGCAATCTCGGCGATCGGTACGGCCGCCGCCGCATCATGATCATCGGCCTGATCGGCGTCGGGGTGATGTCGGTCGCGGGCGCGAACGCCGAGACCCTCGGGCAGGTCATCGCCGCGCGGGCCGCCATGGGTGTGTTCGCCGCCGCCGTCTTCCCCGCCACCCTCGCCCTGATCATCAACATCTTCACCGACGTCCGCGAGCGCGCGCTGGCCATCGCGGCCTGGACCGCCATGGCCGGCTTCGCCATCGCCATCGGACCGATGTCCGGCGGCTGGCTGCTCGAGCACTTCTCCTGGCACTCGGTGTTCTGGATCAACGTCCCCGTCGCCGCGGTCGCGATCGTCGCGACGCTGATCCTGGTCCCGGAGTCCAAGGCGGCCGTCGTCGGCCGACTCGACCTCCCCGGGATCGTGCTGTCCATCGCGGGCATCACGCTGCTGGTCTGGTCGATCATCGAGGCCCCGCGCTACGGCTGGCTCAGCATCGCCACCCTCGGTGGCGTCGCGGCCGCGGCGGTGCTTCTCGGCGCGTTCGTCTGGTGGCAGTTGCGTACGACCACACCGATTCTCGACATGCGGCTGTTCCGGATCCGCAGGTTCTCGCTGCCCGCGCTGGCGATCGCGATCGCGTACTTCTCGATGTTCGGCTTCCTGTTCCTGATCACCCAGTACTTCCAGGGAGTGCGCGAGTACACCCCGCTCGAGTTCGGGATCGCCTCGCTCCCCTTCGCGGTGAGCGTGGCTGTCGGCGCGCCCATCGCCACCCTGCTCGCGCAACGCATCGGTACCACCGCGGTCATCGTCTTCGGCCTGCTCCTGACCGGGCTCGGGCTCTACCTCGGCGGACTCGTCGACGTCGACAGCACCTACCTCGCCGACGTGTTGCCGTCGATGGTCTCGATGGCGCTCGGCCTGGCGATCGTCCAGGGCCCCGCCACCGAATCGATCATGTCCTCGCTCCCCCTCGACGAGGCCGGGGCCGGCTCGGCCGTAAACGACACCACCCGCGAGATCGGCGGCACCCTCGGCGTGGCGGTGCTCGGGTCCATCGTCGCCTCGTACTACTCGACGAAGATATCGCCGATCATCGACCGGGTGCCCGCGATGCTGATGAACGACGACGAGAAGGGATTCGCACGGGCCACGGTCCTCAGCGTTCTCGAGATCCGCAAGCGGGAGATCCCGACGATGCTCGAACCGCAGCGCGAGAACCTCATCACGGCAATGAAGTCGGCGGTACTGCAGGGTTCGCAGACGGCATCCCTCGTCGCGACCGGCGCGGTCGTGGTCTGCGCGATCATCGTCGCAATCTTCCTGCCCTGGGCGCCCTCGAAGGAGAACGCCGTCCTCCTCGCCTGGCGGAAGGACGAGGCGGACCACGAGGCGTAGGGACCGCAGACACGAAGAAGGCCGGTACGGAGATCCGTACCGGCCTTCTTGTCGAACTGTCTTACTCTGCAGCATCCTCGAGGAGGTTGCGGGTGCGGTTCGGGTCCACCGGGATGCCCGGTCCGGTGGTGGTCGAAACCGTGACCTTCTTGACGTAACGGCCCTTCGCGGAGGACGGCTTCGCACGCAGGATCTCGTCCAGCGCGGCGCCGTAGTTCTCCACCAGCTTGGCGTCGTCGAACGACGCCTTGCCGATCACGAAGTGCAGGTTGGCCTGCTTGTCGACGCGGAAGTTGATCTTTCCGCCCTTGATCTCGTTGACGGCCTTGGTCACATCGGCGGTGACGGTGCCCGTCTTCGGGTTCGGCATCAGGCCACGCGGTCCGAGGACGCGGGCGATGCGGCCGACCTTGGCCATCTGATCAGGGGTCGCGATCGCGGCGTCGAAGTCCAGCCAACCGCCCTGGATGCGCTCGATCAGGTCCTCGGCACCCACCGCGTCCGCACCGGCGGCCTCGGCCTCGGCGGCCTTCTCGCCGACGGCGAACACGATCACACGGGCGGTCTTACCGGTGCCGTGCGGGAGGTTGACGGTGCCGCGAACCATCTGGTCCGCCTTGCGGGGGTCGACGCCGAGTCGAACGGCGACCTCAACGGTCGCGTCCATCTTCGTGGAGGAGGTCTCCTTGGCCAGCTTCGCAGCCTGCAGTGGGCTGTAGAGCTTGGCCTGGTCGACCTTCTCGGCGGCGGCGAGGTACGCCTTGCTGCGCTTTGCCATGTGTTCTGTCCTTACTAATGGTTCAGTTGTGGTTTCGGGCCTGGCCGGCCCTCCCACGCGATCTGGGGCTGCTTAGCCCTCGACGGTGATACCCATCGAGCGTGCGGTGCCGGCGATGATCTTCGCGGCCTGCTCGATGTCGTTCGCGTTGAGGTCTTCCTGCTTGGTCTTCGCGATCTCGCGCACCTGGTCCATGGTCACCGTGGCGACCTTGGTCTTGTGCGGCTCGCCGGAGCCCTTCTGCACACCTGCGGCCTTGAGCAGCAGTCGCGAGGCGGGCGGGGTCTTCAACTTGAAGTCGAAGGTCCGGTCCTCGTAGACGGAGATCTCCACGGGGATCACGTTGCCGCGCTGCGACTCGGTGGCCGCGTTGTAGGCCTTGCAGAACTCCATGATGTTCACGCCGTGCTGACCAAGCGCGGGACCCACGGGCGGTGCAGGGTTAGCCTGACCGGCCTGGATCTGAAGCTTGATGAGCCCGGCGAGCTTCTTCTTCTTGGGGGGCATCTTTCGTTCCTAATTTCTTGTGTGTGTCTTGCTACTGCAGTGCAAGTTTTGGGTCTAGATCTTCGCGACCTGCGTGAAGGACAGCTCGACCGGCGTCTCGCGACCGAAGATCGACACGAGGACCTTGAGCTTCTGCTGCTCGGCGTTGACCTCGCTGATGCTGGCGGGCAGCGTCGCGAACGGGCCGTCCATGACGGTGACCGACTCACCGACCTCGAAGTCCACCTCGATGAGGGGCTTCGCGACGGAGGCTGCGGCTTCGCCGGTTCCGGCGGCAGCGGCGACGGGCTTCTTCGCGCCCTCCTGCGGCATCAGGAACTTGACGACCTCGTTGATGGTCAGCGGCGACGGCCGCGAGGTGGCGCCGACGAAGCCGGTGACACCGGGGGTGTTGCGGACCGCGCCCCACGACTCGTCGTTGAGTTCCATCCGGACCAGGATGTAGCCGGGCAGCACCTTGCGATTGACCTGCTTGCGCTGGCCGTTCTTGATCTCGGTGACCTCTTCGGTCGGGACCTCGACCTGGAAGATGTAGTCGCCGACGTCCAGGTTCTGCACGCGGGTCTCGAGGTTGGTCTTCACCTTGTTCTCGTACCCGGCGTACGAATGGATCACGTACCAGTCGCCGGGGGCGCGGCGCAGCGCGGCCTTCATCTCGGCAACGGGATCGACCGGCTCCTCGGAGTCGGCGGCGGTGGCGTCGTCTGCGGGAGCTGCTGCCTCCTCGACGGGGGCGTCGGCCTCGGGAGCACCACCCTCGCCGAGGACTGCCGCGTCAGCGGACTCCGCGGCGACCGCGTCATCGGCAACATGCTCTGCGGCTGCAGCCTCAATTGCGTCGTTCTCGGGGGTGCTCACTGGCGCACTCGCTTCCTCTCATCACGTTCGGTGTCCGGCGTCAGCCGAACAGCCAACTGACGCCCTCACGGAACGCCAGGTCCAATCCACTGATGAACGCGACCATGAAGGCCACGAACGTCAGTACAACGGTGGTGTAGGTGATCATCTGCTTGCGGTTAGGCCAGATCACCTTCCGGAGTTCCGTCATCACCTCACGGAGGAACTTCCTCAGGCGCTTGAAGAGATTCTCCTTGCGCGGCTTCTCCGGCTTGGCCTTCGTGGCCAAGGGGGTGCCTGCGACCTTCGCGGCCTGCGACTCGGTCGCGGCGGCATGGGTACGACGACCCGGACGCTTTCCAGTCGGACGAGAGGCGGCGGGAGCTGAATCACTCGTGCCAGCCGCGGTGGCGTCGACGTCCGGAGACCCCGCCGCGTTATCGGCCTTTCCGCGATCCTCGCTCACCGTCGTTCCTCTCAGTCGCTGACATCCGGGGCAGGGGCGACAGGACTTGAACCTGCAACCTGCGGTTTTGGAGACCGCTGCTCTGCCAGTTGAGCTACGCCCCTCTGGTTGACCGACGCGTCCCGATCATCATGATCCGGACCGATCAACCTCTCCGTGACCACACAACACGCGCGCTACCCTCAGCGGCCCGAAATGGGCACGTAGGGCAGCGCGCAGCGCTGGTTGATCCCAGAAATCTCAGTGTACTGCACGGTAGTCGAACAAACCGAATCGGCTGGTTACTCAGCCGAAGCGCACGGTCGCGGTGGCGCGACCGAAGATCTTCTTGTCGTCCACTTTGGCGACGATGGCGACCACGGCGGAGCGGGTCTCCTCGTCGACGGACTTCACCTTGCCGTTGAGGACGATCACGGCACCCTTGCCATCGTTGGGCACGACGACGGGGCTGGTGAAACGAACGCTGTATTCGGTGACGGCACCCGGATCGCCGAGCCAGGAGGTCACATAGCCGGCGCCGATGCCCATGGTGAGCATCCCGTGCGCAACCGCACAGGGGAGGCCGAGCTTCTGCGCCGTCGCGTCATCCCAGTGGATGGGGTTCGGGTCGCCGGAAACGCCTGCGTACTGCACCAGGTCGGACCGGGTCAGGGGCACGGTCTCCTCGGGCAGTTCCTGGCCGACGGAGATCTCCGTGAAATCGCGAACGGACATCACTCGCCCTCCTCGGCGTGCCGACCGACCAGCGTGGTGTACAGGGTCTGGACGACCTGGCCATCCTGATCGGTGATCTCGTTGCGGGTAACAATGATGTCGCTACCGCCCATCGTTCGGATCGAGTCGACGTACACGTCGCAGTACAGACGGTCGCCGACCTTGACCGGACGGTGGTAGACGATGCGCTGATCGGTGTGCAGAACCCGGCTGAGATCCAGCTCGACGTCCAGGGCCTTGAAGAACTCTTCCTGCGCGAGGAAGCCGAAGACAGCAATGAAGGTCAGCGGGGCCACGAGGGTGTCGTAGCCGATCTTCCTGGCGGCCGCTTCGTCGCGGTAGACCGGGTCGTCGCTCTTGACGGCGCGCGCATACTCGCGCACCTTCTCACGACCGACCTCGTAGTAGTCGCTGAACCTGTGATGCAGGCCAACGAGATCAGAACTCAACTTCACCGGAACGAAACCTATCTGCTTGGGACGCAGCTAGGCCAGAAGCCGGGAACCGACCCCTACGATCTCCGCGTCGACTCGAAGAGTACTAGCGCGACTCGCGGTGCGCCTGATGCGTTCCGCAATTCGGGCAGAACTTCTTGATCTCGAGACGATCGGGATCGTTGCGACGGTTCTTCTTGGTGATGTAGTTGCGGTGCTTGCATACCTCGCAGGCCAAGGTGATCTTGGGCCGAACGTCAGTCGAGGCCACGGGATGCCTTCTTTCGGATAAATCTGATCGGGGTCAATCAGGGAGTGTTCTATGTGTCCACTTGTGTAGCGATGGCCGGACTTGAACCGGCGACACAACGATTATGAGTCGTTTGCTCTACCAACTGAGCTACACCGCCTCGGTGCATCGGTGCCAGTCTATGGACACCCAATCCAGCGAGCCCCCTAACGGAATCGAACCGTTGACCTTTTCCTTACCATGGAAACGCTCTGCCGACTGAGCTAAGGGGGCATGCTTCCGCGCACTTCGTTCATGCGTTGAAGCCTTCAAGAGATTACACAGCGGCGGGGCTGAGTGCCAAACCCGCAGGTCAGGCGCTCTTTCCTTCCGTGTAATCAACGAGCCCCGGCGAGCTTGCGCTCACCGGGACCCGGTTGTGGCAGATGTAGGATTCGAACCTACGTAGGCATAAGCCGACGGATTTACAGTCCGCTCCCATTGGCCGCTCGGGCAATCTGCCGGGTGACATCCAGTGTAGATCCGAGACGATCCGGGTCTTCGCTGGTGCGGAGAGAGAATACCTCGACCCAGGCGGGTAAATGCAAACCGTGTGGTTATCGTGGGTTCTCACGCGTGGGCGCATGCTCACGCACGATGAACAAGGGAGTTGCCGTGGCGGATTCATCCTTCGATGTGGTGAGCAAGGTCGACCGGCAGGAAGTGGACAACGCGCTGCACCAGGCGGCCAAGGAGCTGTCGACGCGCTTCGACTTCCGTAACACCGGCGCGAGCATCGACTGGTCCGGCGAGGAGGCGATCACCCTGACCGCCGACACCGAGGAGCGGCTGCAGGCGGCGCTCGAGGTGTTCAAGGAGAAGTTGATCCGCCGGGACATCTCACTCAAGGCGTTCGACGCAGGCGAGCCCGCGCAGTCGGGCAAGATCTACAAGCTGTCCGGAACCCTGGTCCAGGGCATCACCACCGAGAACGCGAAGAAGATCTCGAAGAAGATCCGCGACGAGGGCCCCAAGGGCGTCAAGGCGCAGATCCAGGGCGACGAGCTCCGCGTCAGCAGCAAGAAGCGCGACGACCTGCAGGCCATCATCTCGCTGCTCAAGGGCGAGGACTTCGGCATCGCCCTGCAGTTCGTCAACTACCGATAGACACCGGAGAACAAAGAGGGGGACCGCACGGCCGTGATGGCCGCGCGGTCCCCTCTTCGGTTGCGATGGGGCCCGAGGTCAATCCCCCACCACGGGCAGCACCAGCTGCTGGCCGGGATCGCCCGTCGAGACCGTGATCTGATGCGGGACCAGCCCACCGCGGAAGGACCCGTCCCCGCCTGCGATCGCCAGACGGACACTGTGGCCGGGCGCAAACCGGTGCACGATCGCGGGCAGGGTGACGTCGACCGGCTTGCTCTGATCCAGGATGCGGACCGGCGCCACATTCGCGTTGATCAGCGTCGCCGCGCCGTCCGGCGCGACGTCATAGAGCTTGACGAAGACCACCGCGGAGTCCGCCACCCCGCCGGAGAGCCCCGGGGCGGTCGACACGCGAACAGACAGCTTCGGCGCGCCCACCACGTCCATCGGGTCGCCCATCGGACCCGACGTCCACGATGCGACGGTGCCCGCGACCTCCGTTTCGGGCCCATCCGAGATCTTCATCAGGCTGGTCACGCCCGTGCTCGTTGCCAGGCCACCGGCAGGAGTGAACAGGCTCTGCGCTCCTGGAGCGATGCCGCCGCGATCCGGGGTCAGCTGCGAAGCGTTTGAGAGAAAGAACGAACGTCCCTGTCCCACAGCCGGATCCGATGCCGACGCATATGCGGGCGCCGCGTTTCCGTCATAGTCGACCCA
The DNA here is from genome assembly GCF_053607505.1 of Rhodococcus sp. NPDC055112. Classification (NCBI taxonomy): domain Bacteria; kingdom Bacillati; phylum Actinomycetota; class Actinomycetes; order Mycobacteriales; family Nocardiaceae; genus Rhodococcus; species Rhodococcus sp. NPDC055112. Next base: position 18,024 of record NZ_JBSGTR010000037.1, on the reverse strand, counting down.
GTCGCGGAAGTAGCTGAACACCGGCCCGGTGTCGACATCGGACCCCTTGAGGTGATGGTCGAGCCAGTCGAGGATCCGGCCGGTCTGATACTGCGCCTCCGGATCCGGGTTCTTGGGGTCGTACTCGCCGGGAGCCGCGGTGAGCCCTGAGTGCCCCCACGTGTGCCAGATCATCTTCACGTCGTTGCCCTGCGCCTTGAGCGCATCGAAGGTCGCCTCGGCCTCGTTCAGATTGAACAGCGTGTCCCTCTGGCCCTGCGTCAGCAGCACCGGGATCTTGATCCGGTCCACGTAGGACGCCACCGAGGACCCTCGCAGGGAGTCCACCAACGCGGGTTCCGCAAAGCCCGCGGTCATCGCCTGTACGAGGGCCGGACACACCACGTCGAGGAAATTGGGGCAGGGCAGGGCACGGGCGGGATCGGCCTGATAGCCGGCCGCTCCCGGACCGGTGGCCCCTGCCGCCGAGAAGAGCATCGCCCACGATGTCTTGGCCGCGCCCGGCGTCCGCGAGCTCACACCCGACGCGAAGTCGGTGCTGTTGGGAGCGAGCGAGTAGCTGATGTCGTTCCACGTGATCATCGGGATGATCGTGTCGATGCGCGGGTCAGTCGCGGCCGCCGCGAACTGGACCGCACCGCCATAGGAGCCGCCGAACATGCCCACCCGCGGATCGTGCTCAGCGGGCTTTCCGTCATTGGCCACCACGTCCGCGAGGACGTAGTCCAGGCCGGCAACCGGGGTCGTGTACGCGGCGTCCGCGTAGGCGATGCCGTCGGCCCCGCCGAGGAAGCTCACGAGGGCGGCAGCGGCCTTGCCGTCGTAGTCCGGGCTGTCCAGGCTGACCTTGCAACCCGAACCGCCGAAGCCCAGCCCGGAGTACGAGAGCACCGCGTACCCGCGTGAGGCGAGCATTCCCGCCATGCCCGCCTGCTGGTCCTTGGAACCGCCGAAGCCGTTGGTCGTCAGGGCCGCGGGGACCCGATGGTCGGCAGAGGCAGACGTGGGCGTGTAGAGATCGCCGATGACGTCGCACCGCTGCGACCCGTCGGGGCCGACTCGCACGTCGAAATGCAAGGTCTGCTTGGAGAATCCGGCGGGATCGGCCGCAGCCGTGCCCGTCGGAACAACCCAGGCAGCCGCGGTGAGCATCACCGCTGCGGCCAACGAACTCGCTTGTCGTCTCACCGATAACCTGTCGTCGATTCGGGTATGAGTCGCCGACCAGGATCAACGACGTCGACCCCGATTCGACGCAGGAAATGTATGCCATTTTCGGCGGGCGCGCGGTGCTGGGGGCACTGGGCGGTACGGCCGACCCGGATGGCGTCCGTCACTCGGGGAGTCGGCGGCCCGCCATCTTCTCCAAGCGGTCGATCCGCTCCGCCATGGGCGGGTGGGTGGAGAACAGCCTGCTCATCTTGTCGCCCGCCCGGAACGGGTTCGCGATCATCATGTGCGACTGCGCGGCGATCTTCGGCTCCGGCGGCAGCGGAGCGGCCTCGACGCCGCGCTCCAGCTTGCGCAACGCCGACGCGAGCGCCAGCGGATCACCGCTGAGTTCCGCGCCGGACTGGTCGGCCTGGTACTCCCTCGAGCGCGAGACCGCCATCTTCACCACCGAGGCCGCGATCGGACCGAGCAACGAGACGAGCAGCAGCGCCAGCGGGTTCGGCCTGCCCTCCCCTCGGCCACCGAACATCGAGGCGAACATCGCCATGTTGGCCAGGCCCGAGATGACCGCGGCCATCGCACCCGCGACAGAGGAGATCAGGATGTCGCGGTTGTACACGTGCGAGAGCTCGTGACCGAGCACGGCACGCAGCTCCCGCTCGTCGAGGATCTGCAGGATGCCGCTGGTGCAGCACACCGCCGCGTTGCGCGGGTTGCGGCCCGTGGCGAAGGCATTCGGCGCGGCCGTCGGGCTGATGTAGAGCCGGGGCATCGGCTGATGCGCCGTGGTCGCCAGCTCGCGCACGATCTTGTAGATGACCGGCGCCTCGACCTCGGTGACCGGCTGCGCGTGCATGGCCTTGAGCGCCAGCTTGTCGCTGTTGAAGTACGCGTAGCCGTTCATCCCGACCGCGAGGACGATCGAGAAGATGAGGATGCTCCTGTTGTTGAACAGCGCCCCGATGAACACGATCAGGGCGGACATCCCCACCAGCAACGCAAAGGTCTTCAACCCGTTGGAATAACGGTGCACGTTGGGCCCCTTCTCTCGCCGGACACTCAATTGATCAACGAAAGAGCCCGGAGGGACGTTCCCCCGCACGCAGCGCGTCGGCGAGCCACGTGGACCCGAGCCGAGACGTTACCGTCAGCCGACCCGCGCGATCGTGTAATCCACCAGCCGACCGAGCGCGTCGTTCGCAGGCCCGTGCGGCAGCTCCGCGAGCTGTGCATGCGCCGAGGCGGCGTACTCCGCCAGCTTGGCCTTGGCGGCCGCCATGCCGGGGGAACGCTCCAGCAACGCCAGCGCCTCCTCGACCGCGTCGTCGTCGGTGACCGGGCCGTCGAGCAGCACCCGCAGACGATCGGCGTCGGGGCCCTCCTCGCGCAGCGCGTAGAGCACCGGCAGGGTGTGCACCCCCTCGCGCAGGTCGGTGCCCGGGGTCTTGCCGGACTGTGCGGCGACCGAGGAGATGTCGATGATGTCGTCGGAGATCTGGAAGGCGGTGCCCACCGCGTCGCCGAGCCGCTCGAGGCGGACCACGTCGTCGGCGCTCGCTCCGGAGAAGGTGCCGCCGAACCGACCGCAGGCCGCGATCAGCGATCCCGTCTTCTCCCACACCACCTTCAGGTAGTGCTCGACGGGATCCTGCTGCTCCTTGACGCCGATGGTCTCCCGCATCTGCCCGGTGACGAGCTCGGCGAAGGTCTCGGCGATGATCCGCACCGCCTCGGGTCCGAGCGTGGACACCAGCCGGGAGGCGTGTGCGAACAGGTAGTCCCCCGCCAGGATGGCGATGGAGTTGCCCCAGCGCGAGTTCGCGCTCGGGGCGCCGCGGCGCATCGTCGCCTCGTCCATCACGTCGTCGTGGTAGAGCGTGGCCAGGTGGACCAGCTCGACGACGGTGGCCGCGGTGATGGTCGCCGGGTCCGTCGGATTGGGGCCCAGTTGCGCCGTCAGCAGGGTGAACAGCGGCCGGAACCGCTTGCCACCCGCCTTCGCCAGGTGCAGTGCCGCCTCGGTGAGAAAGTCCTCGCCATCCGAGAGCTCACTCACCAGCAGGCTCTCGACCTCGGCGAGACCCCCACGCACCACCTCGGCCAGCGCCGGATCCCCCAGATCCACGCCGGCAACGACCGTGCCCATCGCTTCGCTCGTGCTCACGATCTCAGTTCCCATCCCGTCTCGCGTGATGCCCAGCAACCGATGCCATAACTGTCACGGTAGTGAACCTATCGGGTTCGCGGCCCGTCGGGCTGACCACAGCGGTCGACCCCGGCCTGAGAAGATACTGGGGTGGTGCCCTCGCCTGTCGACCCCGATCCCTCCGCCGCCCGTTCCGAGGCGCCCGATGACGTCCCCGCGCACGCCGAAGTGGTGGTGATCGGCGCAGGTCCCGCCGGTTCCGCAGCGGCGGCATGGGCGGCGCGCGCGGGCCGCGAGGTGCTGCTCGCCGACTCCGCCACCTTCCCGAGGGACAAGACATGTGGCGACGGACTCACCCCGCGCGCCGTGGCGGAACTCGTCCATCTCGGCCTCGGCGACTGGCTCGCCACCCGCGCCACCAACCGGGGCCTGCGACTGAACGGGTTCGGGCAGGAACTGGAGCTGCCGTGGCCCGGCGGCTCACTGCCGAGCACCGGCAGCGCCGTCCCGAGAACCGAACTCGACGACCGGATCCGACAGGTCGCGCTCGACGCCGGCGCCCGGATGGTGCAGGGCGCCAAGGCCGTTGACGCCGACCGGGACGGAAACCGGGTGCGGTCGGTGACCCTCCAGACGGCCGACGGGCCGCGCACGGTCCGGTGCGAGCACCTCATCGTCGCCGACGGCGTGCGCTCCACCCTGGGCAAACGTCTCGGCCGCGAGTGGCATCGCGACACCGCGTACGGGGTGGCGGCCCGCGCCTATGTCCGCTCCGCCCGCAGCGCCGACCCGTGGATCACCTCACACCTCGAACTGCGCGACCGCGAGGGGACCCTGCAGGCGGGCTACGGCTGGGTGTTCCCGCTCGGGACCGGCGAGGTCAACCTCGGCGTCGGCACCCTGGCCACCGCGAAGCGGCCCGCGCCGGGTGCTCTCCGGCCGTTGATCGAGCTGTACGCGGAGCAGCGCCGCGACGAGTGGCGGCTCGACGGACCCGTACGCGCGGTTGCATCCGCACTGCTCCCGATGGGCGGGGCGGTGTCCGGCGTGGCAGGAACCAACTGGGCGATCATCGGCGACGCCGCGGCCTGTGTGAACCCGCTCAACGGGGAGGGAATCGACTACGGCCTGGAGACCGGCTCGATGGTGGCCGAGGTACTCGGGGCCCATGACCTCACCGAGCTGTGGCCGACCCTGCTGCGGGAACGGTACGGGCAGGCCTTCTCGATCGCCCGTCGGCTCGCAGGCCTGCTCACCGTCCCCCGGGTGTTGCCTGCCTCCGGGCCGCTGGCGATGCGTTCGCGTGCCCTGATGACGATCGCGGTCCGGGTGATGGGCAATCTCGTGACCGATGCAGACCGCGACCTGACTGCGCGGGCGTGGCGGGCGTCGGGTTCGTCGTCGCTGCGACTCGACTCCCGACCGCCGTTCAGCTGATCTCAGCTCGATCCGCGAGAGTCTGCCGAACGGCGAACACGGGGAACCGCTCCCCCGATTCCGCCACTCGGAACTCCACCCGCACCGACCGATCCGGATGCACCGGCAGCTCCCCCTCGATCCAGGTGTAGATCCACGGACCCTCGTCGAGCTCGACGATCGCGAGCGTGCACGGCACCAGGTCCAGCGGGAGGTCGACCGACGAGCAATCCACCACCGTCCACGACACCACCGTCCCCGTACCCGCGGCCCGCACCCGCTCGAGTTCGTCCCGGCCGCACGAGGTGCACGCCGTCTCCTCGGGGGCCAGCAGCGTCGCACACCCCTCGCAGCGCAAGATCATCAGCGCCCGCCGCCGGATCCGGACACTTCTCGCACCTGTGGATGTGCACTGCACCTGCTGCTCGAACATCGGGGACCTCGGCTTCCTGGAGCTGATGACGAGTCAAAGTGTCCCTTTTGCCCGAGTCCCCGGCGACGGTGGAACCACCCGGGTGGGTACCTGTTTCTCCGCTCACCGACCCCGACGCGATCGTCAGAGGGGTCGGGCGTCGACCTGCGCCTGCTCGACGACCCACGCGGCGATCTGCGCGCGGGAGGTGAAGCCCAGCTTGGCCAGGACGTGCTCGACGTGGCCCTCGACGGTGCGCGGGGCGATCACCAGTTGCTCGGCGATCGCCCTGTTCGTGAGGCCCTGCGCGACCAGGTCGGCGACCTGCAGCTCGCGTCGGGTCAGGGCCGAGGAGGCACCGGCGGTCGGGGACCCCTGGAGCTGCTCGTCCAGCGCGTACGCGATGCCGTCATCGAAGCTCAGGTTCGCGCCCTCCTCGAAGGCCGACTCGTAGGCGCGCTTGGCGAGCGCGCCGCGGACCTGCCGCTCCGACTCCTCGCGGTACGCGAGCAGGGGCGGAATGACGATCCCGACGCTGCCGACGACCCGCCACAGCGAGTTGGCGATGCCGAACAGCACGGCCGCGCGCCGGGCGAGCCGATCACCCGCCGCGACCCAGGCCAGCGCCTCGACACAGATCGCGGATCCGAGCGGATCGTCCACGACGCGGCTGAGCCGGAGACCTTGCTCGAGCAGCCCGGCCGCCCGCCGGGGATCGCTCTGCCACAACGCGAGCCCGAGGGTCGACAGCGAGTAGGCCCGGTACACGGACTCGCCGCGGGATTCGGTGATCTCGAGAGCAGCCTCCTGGCAGGCGATCGAGCGCGGCGTGTCCCCGAGCAGCCCGCAGGCCAGCGCGAGGCCGAGCAGCGTCGCGAGCCGCAGCACCAGCTCCCGGCCGGTGTGGAAGGCGTCGACGATCTCCTCGAGGGAGGAGACGGCCAGCCGCAGGTCCCCGCTGCACACGGCGAGCTGCCCGACGGCGAGGGTGACGAGCGCGCGGGCCTGGGCGTCGTCGAGGACCTCCGCGGCCTCCCGCGCCCGCTCGACCAGCGCCGCCCCCGCCTCGATGTCGCCCTGGTTGCCTGCCAGCACGCTGTCCGCGTACAGGCCCCAGATCCACTCCACGGTCGGCGGCCCATCCTGGCGGTCGAGGACCTGATCGAGCCAGTGCCTGCCCTCCCCGAGCAGGCCCCGGGACAACCAGAAAGGGGCCATGGCAGCGGCGAAGCGCAGGCCGGCCTCCTGCTCTCCCGGCTCGGTCAGGCAGAACTCCATCGCCTCGCGCAGGTTCGGCTGCTCCCGCCCCAGCCGTTCCATCCACTCCACCTGCCGCGGACCGATCCACTCGGCCTCGACGCGGATCACGAGCTGCTGGTACCAGTCCCGGTGCCGTCGCCGCATCGAGGCGTACTCACCGGATTCCTCCAACTTCTCACGGCCGTACTCGCGGAGGGTCTCGAGGAGCCGGTACCGCACCACGGCACCCGCTTCCTCTCGGATCAGGATCGACCTGTCGACCAGCGCCGCCACCACGTCCAGCAGGTCGTCCGGGCTCAGATCCCCTGCGCAGATGCCCTCGGCCGCATCGAGCTCGAAACCACCGGTGAACACCGACATCCGCCGCCACAGCATCCGCTCCGGCTCGGTGCACAGCTCGTGGCTCCAGTCGATGCACAGGCGCAGGGTCTGTTGCCGCGTCGGCGCGCCGCGAACACCCCCGGTCAGCAGGCTGTATCGATCGTTCAACCGGTCCAGGATCTGTTCCGCGGACATCGCCCGCATGCGGACGGCGGCCAACTCGATGGGCAGCGGCAACCCGTCCAACCGCTGACAGATCCGGGCCACCGCATCCTGGTTGTCCTCGGTGAGCCCGAACTCCGGAACCGCGGCGGACGCCCGTTCGGCGAAGAGCGCCACGGCGTCGGACCGGGCCGACCCGCGCCCGGACGAGCGCCGATCCGGATCCGAGACCGACAACGGCGGTACCCGAAGAAAGGCCTCCGCTCCGATGCCGAACGGCTCGCGGCTGGTCGCCAGGATCCGGAGGTCCGGGCAGCGCCGCAGCAACGACTCGGCGAGTGCCGCGGCCGCATCGAGTACGTGTTCACAGTTGTCCAGCACCAGCAGCAGTCGTCGATCGGCGAGGTACTCCGCCAGCGAGTCCTGCGTGCGATTCGTCGACTGCTCCCGCAGCCCGAGCGTCGCGGCCACCAGGTCGGGCAGCAGGGCCTCCTCCTGCAGTTCGCCGAGCTCGACCAGCCACACACCGTCCTCGAACGACCGCCTCGAATCCTCAGCCACCCGGAGCGCGAGCCGGGTCTTGCCGACTCCGCCGATCCCGGTCAACGTCACCAGGCGCGAGACAGACAGCAGCCGCCGCGTCTCGGTCACCTCGCGGCGACGGCCGACGAAACTGGTCAGCTCGAGCGGCAAATTCCCGACCTTGCCCCGGACAGCGGTAGCCATCGAACCGTCACTCTCAACTCGCGGTCCCCTGCCCAATCGACGCTACCCCCGGCGTGGGGTCGCAGGGGTCGCGTCAGGCGACTCGCACGGCAGGCGCGTGTTGGCAGCCGTGAAACACCGGGTACCGCTCGTCGGACTCCAGGTGATCGAACTCCACCCGGATCTGGCGGCCGGGGCGCACCGCGATCTCACCCTCGATCCAGCTGCAGATCCAGGGCCCGTCGTCGAGCGCGACGACGGCAAGCATGCACGGCAGGGCGCCGTCGTCCGCACCGACCCGCGCCCGATCGGCCAGCTTCCAGGTCACCATCGACCCGAGCCCGCTCGACGGCACCCGCGACAGGTGGTCACTCCCGCACGAGGAACAGGTCACCGCGACCGGCGCAAGGAGCAGCTCACAGCACTCGCAGCGCCGGATCATCAGCGTGCGCGCGGACATGCCTGCCCACAGGTGGGTCCCGCCCGTGACCGTCACGACGTCACACCGCCTCAGGTGTGTGGGTCTGAGTCCGCTCCGCGCCGAATACGGTCGCCATCGCGGTACCGAATCCGTGCGGGTCGTCGATCAGCCAGCCGTGGTTACCGGCAACGGTGACGACCGTGGGATTGCGGAGCGCGATGCACAGGGATTCGAAGCTGGCGCGCGGGATGAACGTGTCGTCGCCGCCCCAGAGCAGCGTCACCGGAAGGCCGCGCTCCGCCAACTCGTCGAGTTCGCCGCGCAGGTCCGCGGTTCGGGCCAGGTGCGCGAGCTGCCACATCCCGAGCGGATTGCGAATTGTATTGCCCACCGCATCGGCCGCGATCGCGAGCAAGCCCGAGAAGGACGGCCGAATGGCGAGGGCATCGCCGGTGGCCGCCGCGCCCCAGTCCCAGAGCGGCCGCTCGCCGATCGGGCGCACGCCGCCGCCCCCGGGTGCCCATGCCGCCCCGCCCACGGAGTTGACCAGCACCAGTCGCGACACCCTCGGGCCGAGGTCGTGCGCGGACTGGATCGCGACCCCACCGCCGAACGAGTGACCGACGAGCGTCACCGGTCCCGCGATACCGATCGAATCGAGGAACCCGCCGAGCCAGCGCGCGTACCCGGCCAGGTTCCGGTCCTGCGAGGGGAGCTCCGCGGTGCCGCCGAATCCGGGAAGGGAGGGCGCGAACACCCGCACTCCCTGAGCGGCCATCCGCAGCAGTGCGCGGTCGTACGCGCGAGGTGTCAGCCCGTACCCGTGCAGGAACACGACAGGAGCACCCGCACCCGCGACCGCGTAGGTCGCCGCCCGACCCTCGACGAGGGTGTTCTTCCAGCTGGTGTTCCTCGCCTGGCTGACAACGTAGGGGTGGCTGGTCGGGTGCTGCAACATCGAGGGCCTCGGCTTCGCGGTCGCGGATATGACCCAGCACACATTGCCGCGTACGCCCCTTGTCCGTCAGGGCGGAACTACCCGGAGACATACCTGTTTCTGGTCAGGCCCCGCGCTGCGCGTCCGGCTCCTGCCCCCGCGTCCGCTCGAGATACCAGGCGGCGATCTGGGTGCGCGAGGTGAACGCGAGCTTGGCCAGCGCCCGCTCGACGTGCCCCTGCGCGGTCCGCGGCGAGATGACGAGCTCCTCGGCGATCGCCCTGTTCGTGAGGCCCTGCGCGACAAGCTCGGCGACCTGCATCTCACGCCGGGTCAGGCTCACCGCCTCCGCCTCCGCCGCCACCGGCGGCCCTGCGGGTCGGCGTTCGCCGAGCGCGTAGCCGATCGCCTCGCGGAAATCCATCCCCCTGCCGCGGCGCCGTGCCTCCTCGAAGGCCCGCTCGCCGAGTGCCGCGCGTGCCCGCTGTTTGCACTCAGCGTGGTGGCTGAGCAGGTTGGGCAGTGTGACGGTGATGCCTCCCTCCGCTTTCGCCAGCGCGTTGGCGGCCCCCAACAGGACCGCGGCGCGCTCCGGCGCGTCCTCGACCGCCGCGATCCACCCCATCGCCTCGAGGCACCACGTGGCGATGATCGGGTCGTTGACCCGCCTGACCAGGCGCAAGGCCTGCGCCAGCTGTGCGGCCGCCCGTGTCCTGTCGCCCTGGTGCAGGGTCGCGAGGCCGAGCCCCCACAGTGCGTACGCGCGATAGTAGGATTCGCCCCTCGGTGCGGTGATGGCGAACACCTGCTCGTAGCAGGCGACCGACCGGCCCTCGTCGCCGAGCAGTCCGCTGGCGACCGCCAATCCGAGCAGGCACCCGATCGCCCGTTGTAGCTCGCCGGTCGGCCGACTCGTCTGCAGTGCGCCTTCGAACGAATGCCGCGCGCCCTTGAGATCGCCGCTGAACAGTGCCCGAAAACCGGCCGCGTACCCGGCGGCCGCCAGCAGCATCGGATCGCCCAGCTCCTCGGCGAGCGTGCGGCACTCGTCCACGAGGGCCGTGGCGGTGGCGAATTCCTGCTGCATGCCCGTCATCACGCTGCCCCCGAACAGCGCGAGCACCCGGTCCGCCGTCCGCCGATCGCCCGATCGCGCCAGCGCGCGATCCAGCCAGCGCCTGCCCTCGCTGATCTGCCCGCGGCAGATCCAGTACAGGTAGAGGGAATTGACCATCCGCAGGCCGGCATCGGCCTCGGCGTCACCCGGCGCCGCCAGGCCGAACTGCAGCGCCTCGCGCAGGTTCGACGTCTCCCGCTCCAGGCGGCCGATCCAGGACACCTGATTGGGCCCGATCCACTCGGTCTCGGCCTCGTGGGCCAACCGCAGGTACCAGTCCCGATGCCGACGATGCAGCGCGTCGCGGTCACCGGATTCCCGCAGCTTCTCGTTTCCGTAGGCGCGGAGGGTCTCGAGCAGCCGGTACCGCACCGCGGGACCCTGCTCCTCGCGGATGAGGATCGACTTGTCGGCCAGCGACGCCAGGACCTCGCGCAGGTCGTCATGGGACAGCTCCGCGGCGCAGATCCCCTCCGCGGCGTCGAACTCGAATCCGCCCGCGAACACCGACAGCCGGGCCCACAGCTCCTGTTCCCGGGCCGAGCACAGCTCGTGGCTCCACTCGATGCTGCCCCACAGCGTCTGCTGACGGGTCGGAGCGCCACGGCTGCCCAGGGTCAGCAGCCGGAAACGATCGGTCAACCGCTGCAGAACCTGTTCGGCCGTCATCGCGCGCAGCCGCACAGCCGCCAACTCGATCGGCAGCGGCAGGCCGTCCAGCCGGTGGCAGATCCCGGCGACCGCATGCCGGTTGTCCTCGGTGAGGGTGAACTCGGGTACCGCGGCCGCGGCACGCTCGGCGAACAGCGCCACCGCGTCGTATCGGGGAAGCCCCTGCAACGAGGGCGCCTCGTCGCTGCTCGGGGCCGTCAACGGCGGCACCCGCAGCACGGCCTCGCCGCTGATACCGAGGGCCTCCCGGCTCGCGGCGAGAATGCGCACCTCGGGGCAGGCCTTCAGCAACGACTCCGCCAGGCCCGCAACGGCCTCGACGAGGTGCTCGCAGTTGTCGAGCACCAGCAGCAGGCGTCGGGTGGCGAGGTGGTCCGCCAGCACCTCCTCGGGAAGGTGGGCGAGCTGGTCCCTGAGCCCGAGCGCGGCGGCCACCGTGGCAGGCACCAGCGTCGGGTCGTACACCTCACCGAGTTCGACGAGCCATACCCCGTCGGCGAAGGCACCTCGGGAATCCTCGGCAACTCGCAGCGCCAGCCGGGTCTTACCGACCCCGCCGATCCCGGTGAGCGTCACCAGACGGGACTCGGCCAGCAGCCGTCGCGCCTCGGTCACCTCGTGGCGGCGGCCGACGAAACTGGTCAGCTCGAGGGGCAGGTTCCCGACCTTGCCTTGCACGGTGGGCGGCATCGAAGCGTCACTCTCATCACACGGTCCCCTGTTCTTTCCACGTTACCCGCCGCGATCGTGCCGACGGGCGGATTGCCGTGCGAGGGCTACCGTTCGGCGCGGTGCAACGCCACGACGCCGCCGGTGAGGTTGCGCCACTTCACGTTCTTCCAGCCGGCCGCCTCGATCGTGAGCGCCAACTCCTCCTGCGTCGGCCAGGCCCGGATCGACTCCGCGAGGTACACGTAGGCGTCGGGGTTGCTGCTGACCGCGCGCGCCACCACCGGCAGCGCCTTCATGAGGTACTCCATGTAGACCGTGCGGAACGGGCCGAAGATCGGGGTGGAGAACTCGCTGACGACGAGGCGACCGCCCGGCTTGGTCACCCGGGCGATCTCCCTGAGGCCCGCCTCGAAGTCAGAGACGTTGCGCAGCCCGAAGGAGATGGTCGCGGCGTCGAACACCGCGTCCGCGAACGGCAGTGCCATCGCGTCGCCCGCCACCATCGGCACCCGACGGTCGGCGCCTGCCTTGAGCATGCCCTTGGAGAAATCTGCGGCGACCACCCAGGCGCCGGACCGGCCCAGCTCGACGGTGGACACACCGGTGCCCGCCGCGAGGTCGAGCACCCGCTCCCCGGGCTTCAGGTCGAGCGCCGCGCGCGTCGCCTTGCGCCAACTGCGGTCCTGCCCGAACGAGAGCACCGTGTTGGTGAGGTCGTACCGCTTCGCGACGCCGTCGAACATCGACGCGACCTCGTGCGGATCCTTCTCCAGCGAGGCCCGAGACCCGTGTGTTGTTGCCACATCGTTGACGTTACAGGCGCGCTCCGGACGCCTCGCGCCCAGTTGGCGCGCGGACGGCTCAGGCCGAGCGCTGCGCCGGGACACCGCACGAGCCCGTCACGTCCGCGTAGTGGCCCAGCAGTTCGCCACACACCGAGGACCACGTGCGGTGCAGCACCGACCTCCTGGCGGACGCTCCGAACCGGGCGCGGGTGGCCCGGTCCCGCAGCGCGATGACGGCACTGGGCAGCAGCTCCTCGAAGCGCTCGACCGGCAGCAGGTAACCGTTGCTGCAGTGCGCGACGAGATCGCGCGGTCCGCCTGCGTCAGGACCGATCACCGGAACACCGCTGGCCAGGGCCTCCTGCACCGCCTGACAGAAGGTCTCGTGCTCGCCCGGGTGCACGAACAGGTCGAGGCTCGCGTAGGCGTTGGCCAGCTCGTCTCCCCCGAGTTGCCCGGTGAACACCGCCGACGGCATCAGCCGCTGCAACCGCGCCCGTTCGGGGCCGTCGCCGACGATCACCAGCTGCAGGCTGGGGTCGGCGGCCAGCACGGCCAGCCGCTCGACGTGCTTCTCCGGGGCCAGGCGTCCGACGAACCCGATCACCAGCCGGTCGGCGTCGCACCAGCTCGCCCGCAGCTCCGCGCTGCGCCGCGACGGCGCGAACCGCACGGTGTCCACGCCGCGAGCCCAGCGGAACACCCTTGGCACACCTCGCGATTCGAGCGCCTCGACGGCGGCAGTGGACGGGGCGAGGGTGCGGGCGGCCCCGCGGTGCAGGCGGCGGGTCCATCGCCAGGCCGCCCTGCTGGTCAGTCCCAGGCCGTAGCTCTGCGCGAAGCCGGCCACATCGGTCTGATAGACCGCGACGGCGGGCACATCGAGCCGATTGGCCGCGGCCAACCCGCCCGCGCCGAGCAGGAAGGGCGACGCCAGGTGCACCACGTCCGGGTCGAAGGACCGCAACGCCGAGATGATCCCCGGCTGCGGGATGCCAACGGGCAGGGAGCTGACCCGCGGGATCATCACGGCGGGCACGCGGTGCACCGGGAACCCGTCGTGTGAGGTGGGCGCGGCCGGGCGGCCTGCGACACTGTCGGGGGCCACGAGCAGCGCCTGGTGTCCGTGGCGCCTGAGGTGCTCGAGCACCCGGATCACCGAGTGGGTGACCCCGTTCATGTTCGGCAGGAACGACTCCGCGACGATGGCTACTCGCACCAGACCAGTGTCCGCGCCGCGCGGGCCGGGACGGGAAGTCCGAGGTGTCCGGGCGGCGAAGTTCCGGCGAAACCTCGGCTATCGGATCAGGCGGGCGGGGCGACCGTGACGTGAGGCGGCTGGGCCGCCGTGCGCCGCCGGACCAGCCAGAGCGCGGGCACGGCGATCAACCACGTCACCGCGATCACCGAACCGGCCGGGACCAGGGCCACCCGGACGTCGCGACCGGACACCCGGACCAGGTCCGGATCGGACCTCGCGTACTCGACGTCGATCCGCTGACCGACGATCAGCTCGGTCGGGTACAGCACGCCGAGCCGCGGGTTCTTGGTGACCCCGTCCGGGGTGACGAAGCTGATCGCGGAGCGCAGCCTGCCCGCGGACAGCACCTCGGCGGTGGCCACACCCTTGTCGGACTCGATCGTGAGGTCGTTGCGCCAGGCCGCGACCACCAGCAGCACCGCAAGGACCGAGATCCCGATCGCGGCGACGAGGATCCCCTTCCTGACCCGGCCCGCCACCGTCGGCGTCACAGCTGCGCCCGTACCGCGGCGTGCAGTTCGCGCAGCCCGGAACGTTCGGTCGCGACCTCGAGGACCCTGATCCCCGCGGTGTTCGGCTCGGTGAGCGCGACCGCCAACTGCTCGGGGTTCACCGCGTGGTGCTCGACCCGGTAGGCGGCGCAGAGCGCGGACAGGTCCATCCCGTGCGGGGTGCCGAACACCCGCTCGAAGACACCCGCGTACTGCGGATCGCCCTGCTCGAGGAGTTCGAAGATGCCGCCGCCGTCGTCGTTGGCCACCACGATCGTGAGGTCGCGCGGCCGCGGTTCCCCGGTGCCGATGAGCAGCCCGGAGGCGTCGTGCATGAAGGTCAGGTCGCCCATCAGCGCGAGGGTGCGGGTGTGCTCCCCCGGTGCGGCCATCGCCGCGCCGACCGCCGTCGACACGGTGCCGTCGATGCCCGCGACACCGCGGTTCGACAGCACCCGGACGCCCGCCCGCGGATAGCTGACCAGTGCCGCGTCCCGCACCGGGTTGGACGCACCGAGCAGCAGCTGGTCGCCATCGCACAGCGAGTCCATCACCACTTTGGCCACGTGCAGACCGGTCGGCTTCGGGTGCGCCGAGAGCTGTTGCCGCACAGCCTTGTCCGCATGCTCGGTCAGGTGCCGACAACGCTCGAGCCAGGTCGCGTCGGGGGCGCCGGAGACGACGGCGCGGGTGCCGGTGGCCAGCACGTTGCCGGACACGTCGGGCCAGCGAGGGCCGGTGGTGAGCGCGAACACCGACACCCGGGGATCGGCGAGCAGCTTGGCCACCGGACGGTGCAGCGTCGGCCTGCCGGTGATCACCGCCTGCCGGGGCTTGAGCTGGGGCAGCGCCAGCGGGTGCAGCGGGAGGCCGTGCATCGGTGCGGTCGGCTCGGCGACCGTCGGCAGGCCTGCGAGCTCCGGCCGATGACCCGAACCGTGGCCGGAGATCACCACTGTGTCGGGCGTCAGGTCCAGCTCGAGCGGCACGTCGAGGGTCGCGTGCGTGGTGGTCGTCCACGGGGCGCCGTCGGGCCTGCCCTCCGGCACCGGGCCCTGGACGTGCGCGCCGGGAACCAGCGGCTCCCGCAGCGGCACGTCGAAATGCACCGGTCCCGCATTGCCGGACCGTGCGCCCCTGGCCGCGGCCAGGACCCGACAGACCGCCGAGCGCCACTGGCTGTTCTGGTCGACGCCGTCCTCGGCGAGGCCGAGGCTGATGGTGGCCCGCACCTGGCTGCCGAACAGTCCCAGCTGCTCGATGGTCTGATTGGCGCCCGTCCCGAGGAGTTCGTACGGGCGGTTCGCGCTGAGGACCACGAGCGGGACCCGGGCGTAGTTCGCCTCCAACACCGCGGGGCCGAGGTTCGCCACGGCGGTGCCGGAGGTCATCACGATCGGCACCGGGTGCCCGCTACCGATGGCGAGGCCTACCGCGAGGAATCCGGCGGTGCGCTCGTCGATCCGCATGTGCAGCCGCAGCCGCCCTGCCGTGTCCGCGGCCTGCAGCGCGAAGGCCAACGGCGCATTGCGCGAACCCGGGCAGAGCACCACGTCGCGCACCCCGCCGCGGATCAATTCGTCGACGACGGCGGTGGCCTGGGCTGTGGACGGATTCACGGTTCCAGGGTGTCAGACGGCCACCCGCCGACGGGCGGCGGTCCGGGCACACCGTCAGTTAGGATTGCCTGAGCTAACCACCCCGCGAGGAACGAGACCATGGCCAAGCGCAGCAAGTTCGTCAAACCCGAGGACCGGCACATCACCAGGGCCCGGGTGCTCGGCAGCAAACAGGTGAGCCCCAACTTCATCCGCGTCACCATCGGCGGCGAGGAACTGCGCAGCTTCACCCCCATGGGGTTCGATCAGTGGTTCCGCATGTTCATCCCCCAGCAGGGCCAGACCACACTGCGGGTGCCGAGCGCGACCAGCAACCTCTGGTACGCCCAGTACCTGGCGATGTCGAAGAGCACCCGGCCGGTGGTCAGGAACTACACGGTCCGCGGATTCCGCGGCGCGGACGAGGCGGTGTTCGGTGAGGCCATCCCCGAGCTGGACATCGATTTCGTCTCGCACGGCGACACCGGACCGGCGTCGGCGTGGGCCGGCTCGGCGACGCCGGGGGACGAGGTCGCGCTGCTGGACGAGGGCCTGATCTACAACCCGACCCAGGAAGCGCAGTGGCAGCTGCTCGTCGGCGACGAGAGCGCGCTACCCGCCATCATGGGCATCCTGGGTTCGGCCCCTGCCGATCTGCGCGCCGAGGTCTTCGTGGAGATCCCGCACGCCGAGGACGCCCAGCAGGTGACGACGCCCGAGGGAGTGAACCTGCACTGGCTGGTCCGCTCCGACCCGCACGACAGGCCCGGGGTCCTCGCGCTGGAGACGGTGCGGCAGGCGGAGCTGCCGACGGGGCCGTCGTACACGTTCGTCGCGGGCGAGAGCGACCTGTCGACGGGCCTGCGACGACATCTGGTCAACGACCGCAAGGTGCCCAAGTCCGATATCGCCTTCACCGGCTTCTGGCGCCACGGCAAGTCCGCACCCTAGGCGCTGCGCGCCCGTGCGCGGTTGAGGAGTCCCTGGACTCGTCAACCGCGCACGGGCGGCGGAGCCGCCTACGGACGCGCGGTCAGGAACATCCCGTTGTGGTCCTGCCCCGCCGTGTTGCGGCAGGCGTAGTTTCCGCTCGGCTTGGCGTTCAGCAGGTCGATGCAACGCCCCAGCGCGAGCTGGCCGAAATAGTTCGGGTGCATCGACTCCTGACGGGTGCCCTGCGTGGTCCACCCCATGTCCAGCCAGCGCATCCACTCGCTGGTCGCCCCTGACGGCGCCGACGAGGCGCTCGCCTGCTTGGCCGCCTTGGCACAGACCTCATGCCCGTCGAAGGCATCGCGGAGGTCGAGGAACTGCACTCCCTTCGCCGCCGCGACACCGGCGAGGCGGTCGGAAATCTGTGGCACCAAGGAATCCCGGGCCCAGTTGGCGTCGCCGTCCCAGAGCGGGCAGCCGCCGGTGTTCGCCCGCGTCCACCCGCTTTCCGGGTACCGGATGTCCGCCGCGCGAGGGGTCGGCGAGGGCGCGGACTGCAGCACCACGCGGTAGTCCCCGGCCGCGTAGCCTGCGCCGGACATCACCGCACGGATCTCGTCGATGGACTTGGCGACGCCGTCCATCGCGGCGTTCATCTTGCCGTCCACCGCCGCCTGCTGGTCATCGTTGCAGTAGGAGTACCAGACCAGGTAGTTCTGGACGCAGGTCGAGATGACGTCGGCGAACCCGAGGTCGTTCCCGCCGATCGAGAGGGTGATCAGCTTGACCTTGTTGGCCGCCGCGACCGCGGCCAACTGGTCGGCCTGCGGCGCCTCACCCTTGAAGGCCTGGCCGCCGTTGACTGCGCGGAAGACGTTGGCGGTGACGGCGCCGGAGCAGGCCAGGTTGATCCTGGTCTGCGCGACGGACGTGGCACTGTTCACCTCGGCCGAATCGGAGCGGTCGCAGCCGTTGGCGAAGGTGCTGCCGTACACGCGGGCGGGGTCGTAACCGCTGCCCGTCCAGGCCCGATCGGTGCCGTCGCGGCTGCCGGAGGTGGTGAGGCTGTTGCCCTTCCACCGTCCCGCCTCGCCGGACATGTAGCTGTCGCCCATCGACACGCTCGCCGTCGGCCCGGCGGGAACGGCCGCGGCCGGCGCGGCGAGCACCGACAGACCGGCGGCGGCCAGGGGTACCGCCAGCAGGGCGGCGAGCAGACTCCTGGCGCTGCGGCCGGCGGCAGATTTGTGGCAGGTTTCGACCAACACGGGCTCCTGGGGATGGGCACACCTGTCGTACGAGGACAGGCACGCATTCGTGAATGGGTTGGTCGCCGGCCGGTGACGCCAGGGAGTCTGGCACGGGCCCGTTGGCTACCGCCGGGTAATCGCAGTTTTTGCGTTAAACACTTCGGCTCCGGCACGGTGGCACCGACCCCACATACGACGGTGGGCCGGAACCCCCAGGGAACCGGGCCACCGCCAACGACGCTCTCAGCACGCGTGCTACTCGACGAGCGCACCCAGTCGCCGCAGCCCCTCG
>NZ_JBSGTR010000036.1:0-54231 GCF_053607505.1 Rhodococcus sp. NPDC055112 | reverse complement strand
ACAACCGCACCCGGCCCCGCCTTCTGCCCATCCGGCAGCGGCACAAACGTGTCGGCATGCGCCGCACCGGTCGACATCAGGCCGATCGCCACCACGGCAGCACCGACACCAGCGCTCATGCTCATCACGCGGGTGCGGTGGGCGCCACGCTTACGGATCTCGCTCATTGAATCCCCTCACAGGTCTTGCGCTCACCTCACGCCTGACCAGGCGGTGAGCACGGTTGCCCCGCAAAGCTAAAGGGTTGAACACCCCGTGAATAGATCCGAAACCTCACTTTTACACATCATTAACTGCGTGGGTGACCCAGGCAACAGCAAAAAGCCGGGGACGACGGAAATGTCCGTTTCGTCCCCGGCTTCTGCCGGCCGATCACACGATCGTGATTGGGTCTCATCCCGTTCGTGATTGGGCCTTGACTGTTTTGTGATTCATCTCACCGGTGGTTCGTTGGCCCCGAGAATCAGCCGAGGCTGAACGGCTGTCCCCACAGGGTGATGGTGCTGCTGACGTTCTTGGTGTTGGCGGTGA
The DNA here is from genome assembly GCF_053607505.1 of Rhodococcus sp. NPDC055112. NCBI lineage: Bacteria > Bacillati > Actinomycetota > Actinomycetes > Mycobacteriales > Nocardiaceae > Rhodococcus > Rhodococcus sp. NPDC055112. The sequence continues at coordinate 53,700 of NZ_JBSGTR010000036.1, read as the reverse complement.
CCTTCACGTAGGAGCGGGCCTGCGCGTAGCCGGCGCAGCCCTCGACGCCGATGGTCGAGTCGGCCCAGGTGACGCTGCCGCCCTTGCCCTTGAAGCTGTTGGCGCCCGAGTGCGACTCGCCGCCGAAGTCGTCGGCCTTCTCCAGGTCGAGGAGCTTGACGTTCTTGGCCTGGCCGGGGGCGATGGACAGGTTGCCCGCGCTCTTGGCGGTCTGCTTGACGCCCTCGCCCTCCCAGTTGGAGGACATTCCGGTGTCGGCGCCACCCTTGCCGCCGAGGGTCAGCTGGCAGGCCACCACGTAGCCGGGCTCGATCTTGCCACCGTCGGCGTTGGCGCCGGACAGCTCGACCTTGGTGGAGCCGGAGACCCACACGTTGCGGTGCAGCGGGGTCGAGCCCAAGGACGGGGAGATGTTGGCGGACTCGCCGGTGCGGGTGATCTTGACGACGGTGCCGTCGACGAGGGTCTCGGTGATCGAGCCGTCAGGCAGCGGCACGAGGGTGTCGGCGTTCGCCGCACCTACGGAGAAGAAGCCGAGGGCGATCGCGGCGGTGGCACCGACGGCGGCGGTCTGCAGCCCGCGGCGCAGGCCGTTCTTACTGGCGTTCATTGTTCCCCTCTAAGGGTCTGGGTTCGCGAGTGCGAGAAAGTGTGTGGGCGAAGGAGATCAGGTCAGCCGATGCTGAAGGGCTGGCCGTACAGGGTGGTCTTGGAGTAGTTGTCGCCGACGATCTCGACCACCGTGTAGGAACGTGCCTGGGCGAACCCGCCGCAGTTCTGGATTTCCAGCTGGGTGTCCTGGTACTGGACGGAGTACTTGCCGTTCTTCTTGATGTCCTTGCCCGCGACGTTCACGAACTTGACCTGTCCGGCGGAGACCGGGACGGTCAGCGAACCGGAGATCGAGGGGCCCGAGAGGTCGAGGCCCGCTCCGATGGAGCCGCCGAGGCCGGTGATGTCGACCTGGCAGCCGACGATGTAGCCGGTGCTGATCCGCGAGACGCCGTGCGTCGAGGAGTTGTTGGTGCCCTTGTCATTGGTGGCACCGTTGAACGGCCCCACCTCACCTTCCTTGGTGATGCCCTTGACGTCGGCGGTGACCGTGCCCGAGACCCACGCGGTGCGGCCGGCGCCATTGGCGGCCAGCGACGGGGAGATCAGGGCACTCTCGCCGGTGCGGGAGACGACCGCTCCCGGTCCGGCCTTCTGCCCGTCGGGCAGCGGCACGAGGGTGTCGGCATGCGCCGCACCGGTCGACATCAGGCCGATCGCCACCGCCGCAGCGGCGCCGGCGCCTGCGATGCGGGCGCCACGGCGCAGGCCGGACTTGCGGTTCTCGCTCATTCGTTCCCCTCAAAGGTTCTGCTACTTCTCAACCTCGACCGCCGAGGCTGATGAGTGGTCCATACGGCCCGGCGAAGTATTGCCAACAATGGTGACCGCGAGGTGAACTCGAGGTGATCAATGCGGGGCTGAGATTCGCCGGAGATATTTCCCCCGAATTCGAGGGAAAAGCTCCCGGCAGACGCGCATTTCTGAGCTCCGCCGACCCTGTTCCTGTACTGACTCGCGGAGGAGATTAACCACGCCTGACCAGCATGGCAACGTTTGAAGGGCCGGGAAACCGGGTGAGCCGCACCACTTCGTCAAGGTTTCGTTTCGCCATTCGGCGAGATGTGCGCCGAAGGGTTGACAATTCCGCTGGGGAAGGTGTTCACCCGACGTTTCATCGCCATCAATGTCGCGGCTTCCTCGGCCGATTTTGACAATCGGACAAAACGGGATCAGCCGTGGTGCGGGGGAACCTGTCGCCGCAGCCAATCGTCGGCCGACGAGGACTCGTCGGCCGATCCGTCGGAACGTTCGTCCCTGGTGGTCTCGGGCAGTACATCGCCGAAAATGCGCGCCAGCCGGGCCCGATCGATCGGGTCCCGGCTGGGTGCGTTCTCGGCCTGGTCGGCGATGACTAGTCCTCTATCCCGGAGAGCTCCCCGATCACGTGACCGGCGAGCGGGCTGAGTGTGGCCATCCCGTCGCGGATGGCCGCTCGGGACGATGCCAGGTTCACCACTAGGGTACTGCCGGAGACCCCGACGAGTCCCCTGGACAGCCCGGCGTCGAGCGCGCCCGCCGCCAGGCCCGACGAACGCAACGCCTCGCTGATCCCCGGGATCTCGCGGTCGAGCACCGCCGCGGTGGCGTCAGGAGTGACGTCGCGAGGCGAGACCCCGGTTCCGCCAACGGAGATGACCAGGTCCACACCACCGATCACCGCGGTGTTGAGTGCGTTGCGGATCTCCACCTCGTCGGCAGACACCGCGACGGTCGCGTCGACGAGGAAGCCCGCCTCTCCGAGCAGTTCCGTGACCAGCGGTCCGATCGCGTCGACCTCTGCACCGTGGGCTGCGCGGTCGTCGACGATCACGACGAGGGCCCGCCCGGCAAGTGTGGCTTCGATGTCCATGACTCCTACGGTAGTGCCCGCCACCACGGCCGGCCCCGACCGCCCGTGAATCCGACGGACCGCGACGGACGAACGGCCGTGCCCGTCGGCACGGCCGTTCGTCGGGTACATCAGCGACCGCCCTGCGTCGGCGCGGTGCCGAGGGTGACCTCGACGGTCTTTTCGCCGAGTCCCTTGGCGTCGGTGTAGGTGATGTTCACCTTGTCCCCCGGCGCGTGCGAGCGGATCGCCGCGATCAGGGCGTCACCGCTGTCGATGACGCGATCGTCGACCCGGGTGATCACCGCGCCCCCTGGGATTCCGGCCTTCTCGGCGGGACCACCGGGCGACACGTCCTTGACGCCTGCCCCGTGCGAATCATCCTTGGAGGGAACCGTGACTCCGATGATGGCCTGCGAGGCCTTTCCGGTCTTGCTCAGCTCGTCGGCGATGCGCCGGGCCTGGTCGACCGGGATCGCGAATCCGAGGCCGATCGAGCCGCCCTGCTGGCCACCCGCCTGGGCGCCGCCGAGGGTGGCGATCGCCGTGTTGATACCGATCAGCCTGCCCTCCATGTCGACGAGCGCCCCACCGGAGTTGCCGGGATTGATCGCCGCGTCGGTCTGGATGGCGTCGATGACCGTGCTCTGGTTCGCGGCTTCGCCGCTGGTGGACACCGGCCGGTTCAGCGAGGAGATGATGCCGCTGGTGACGGTGCCTGCCAGACCGAGCGGCGACCCAATCGCCACGACGCCCTGACCGACCTGGAGGTCGGCGGAGTTGCCCAGCTCGATCGGGGTCAGGTTGTTCTTGCCGTCGACCTTGATCACCGCGAGGTCCGACATCGGGTCCGCGCCGACCAGCTTGGCCGAGGCGGTGGAACCGTCGGAGAACGCGACCATGATCTTGCCGTCCGGGCCCGCGCCCGCCGCGACGTGATTGTTGGTCAGGATCAGCCCGTCCGAGGACAGGATGACGCCCGAACCCTCGCCCTCGGCCTGCCTACCCGCGACCTGGATCTGAACCACGCTCGGCAGCACCTTCTGCGCCACCGCCTGCACGGAGCCCGCCGGCGCGTTCGCCGCCGGCTTGGCGTTGGCCTGCGGGGCGTTCAGCGAGTTCGTGACCGGCCCGGAGCCGTCCCCGGCGGCCCAGGCGCCCGCGATCCCGCCGATGCCGCCGCTGACCAGGGCCAGCGCGATCGCACCGGTGGCGAGGGCGACGCGGGAGGGCCGGGGCTTGGTGGTCGTGGTCGCACCGAATGCGGCGGCCGCGTCCGCGGTCGGGGCGGCGGCGCCCGCCCCCGCGGTCGGGTACTGCTCGGTCGGCCGGTACGCACCGTACGGTGCCTGCGAGTACCCCTGCTGCTGGTAGGGCTGCTGGTACTGCGGGTACGCCGCGGTCGGTTCGGCCGACGCCTGCTCGTGGCCTGCCTGCGGCATTCCGACGGTCGGAGGGGTCGACTGGTGGCTGGGCTGCGACGGCGCCTGCTCATGGCCCGGCTGCGGCTGATTCGGCTGACTGCTGTGGTCGTCGGTCATCGCGATTGGTATCCGTTTCTCCCCTGCACGCCCTCGGCGCACTGTGTTCGATCTCGTTACTCACGACTCTGCACGAGCGGTCTGAGAGGGTGCTGAGATCAGGCTGTCAGTTTGCCGAGACCCTTCCGTGCGCCTGTCCGCCAGGCACGAACTCGGCCTCTCCGGGCAGCACGATCGTGATGAGCGCGCCGCCGAGCTCGGACCGGCCCGCTTCGACCGTGCCACCGTGCTTGACCACGACCTGCCGGACGATGGCCAGCCCCAGCCCGGATCCGGGCATCGAACGGGCGGCGGTCGACCGGTGGAACCGCTCGAACACCAGCTGGCGGTCCTCCTCCGGGATACCGGGGCCTGCGTCGGCGACGGTCAACGCGAGGCGACCGCTGTCGAGCTGCTGCATCCGGACCTGGACCGCCTGGCCGGGCGGACTCCACTTTGCCGCGTTGTCGAGCACGTTCAGCACTGCCCTCGCGAGGCCGGCACCGTCGCCGTAGACGAACCACGGGATCGTGCGTGCCTCGAAGTCGACTTCGTTGCGCCGCCTGCGGACCCGTTCGAGCGAGCGTTCCACGGTGTCGCTGAGATCGATCCTCTCGTGCACGGTCTCGGGCGCATCCTCCCTGGCGAGATCGACGAGGTCGCCCACCAGGGTGGAGAGCTCCTCGATCTGTGCGACCACATCCGCGCGCAGCTCCGCCATGTCCTCGTCCGGGATCTGCGGTGCCCCAGGGCGCCCCGAGGCGATGAGCAATTCCATGTTGGTGCGGAGCGAGGTCAGGGGCGTGCGCAGTTCGTGGCCCGCGTCCGCGACCAGCCGGCTCTGCCGGTCCCGCGACTCGGCGAGCGCCCGAAGCATCGTGTTGAACGACACGGTCAGCCGGGCCAACTCGTCGTTGCCGGTGACCGGGATCGGCGTGAGATCGTCGGTCTTGGCGACCCGCTCGGCGGCCGCGGTGAGACGGGCGATCGGCCGTAATCCGGTTCGTCCCACTGCCATTCCTGCTAGGGCGGCGAGTCCGACTCCACACCCGCCGACGGTGAACAGCACCCACGCGAGCCGATCGAGCACCTCTCCCGTCGTGGCCAGGCGCTGCGCGATCACCAGGGTGCTGCCGAGATTCGTCCTCTGGGTGAGCACGCGCTGGCCGTCGACGGTGCGCAGCGAGCTGTCGTGCTCGCCCTTGGCCACCGACATCTCGGCGTTCCCGATCGGCGCGTTGGAACCGGGCGGCATGTACACGTTCTGGTCCGGGAAGATCAGCGCGACGCTGATGTCGTCGGAGTAGAAGGTGGCCAGCGAGATGTACCGGAAGTCCATCGCGTCGAGGTTGTTGTCGATGAGGGTGGCCGAACGGGTATGCAGCTGCGAATCGACCTCGGCGTAGAGCGCGCGGGAGACCACCGCGTACGCGGCGATGGCCATGACCGCCACCGCGATTGCCACCACCGAGGCCGCGAGCAGGGTGACGCGCCAGCGCAGCGACACCGACCGTGTCAGCGGCATCGGTGGCCGCATCTCGGGCATCGGTGCCTGCTCACCGTTGGCGCCTACGCCGTTCGTGGCCGTGCCGTTCCTGCCGAAGGGGGCAACCATCACGGAGGCGTCTCCCGGAGCACGTAGCCGACACCGCGCACGGTGTGGAGGAGGCGGGATTCCCCCTCCGCCTCGGTCTTTCGCCGCAGGTAGCCCACATACACCTCCAGTGCGTTGCCCGAGGTCGGGAAGTCGTAGCCCCATACCTCCTCGAGGATGCGGCTGCGGGTGAGCACCCGCCGCGGATTCGCCATCAGCATCTCGAGCAGTGAGAACTCGGTGCGGGTGAGGCTGATCGAGCGGCCCGCCCTTGTGACCTCGCGGGTGACCGGGTCGAGGGTGAGGTCCTCGAAGGTCATCGCCTCCGATTCGGCCCCCGCGTCGGGCGTGGCGCGGCGCAGCAGTGCGCGCAGCCGAGCGAGCAACTCCTCGAGCGCAAACGGCTTGGGCAGGTAGTCGTCTGCCCCCGCGTCGAGACCCGCGACCCGCTCCGACACCGAGTCCCGCGCGGTCAGAACGAGGATCGGCAGGTCGTCACCTGTGCTGCGCAGCCGACGGCACACCTCGAGCCCGTCGAGGCGCGGCATCATCACGTCCAGCACCAGCGCGTCGGGTCGCGCCGCCGCGACCTTCTCGAGCGCGTCGACGCCGTCGACGGCGAGGTCGACGGTGTAGCTGTTGAAGGTCAGGGATCGGCGGAGGGATTCCCGCACGGCACGGTCGTCGTCGACCACCAGGATGCGCATGGTCACAGTTTGACCCCACGAACTGAGATCACGCTGAGAGGGGTCTGAGCGTCGACGGTCAATTGCGACCCCTCAGCTCTCGGACACCCGGGGGCCGGGCAGGTTCCAGTGCCGCCACAGCGCGAGCAGTCGCACCGTCGAGGCGGACACCGTGCCCACCACGAGCCCGAGGTTCGGCGTGAGCCCGAACTCCAGGCACGCCACCGTGACCGTGGATCCGAGCAGCGCGGGCACCGCGTACAGGTCGCGGTGCAGCAGCAGGGGCATCTCGTTGACGAGCATGTCGCGCAGCACGCCGCCGCCGATCGCGGTGGTCGCCCCGATCAGGCAGGCGGCCTGACCGCTGGCGCCCGCGGCGAGCGCGATGACGGCGCCGCTGCTGGCGAACAGCCCCATGCCGACCGCGTCGAGCACCAGGATCTCGCGGCGCAGCTTCGAGACCGTCGGGTGCAGGAAGAACACGACCACGGAGGTGACCAACGCGGTGGTGAACGTCGGCCAGGTGTTCAGCGCGGTCGGCGGGTGGATGCCGAGGAGCACGTCACGGATGACACCGCCGCCGATGGCGGTGAAGATCCCGAGCAGACAGACCCCGAAGATGTCGAGGCGCTTGCTGACGCCGACGAGGGCGCCGGAGGCGGCGAACGCCACGACGCCGATCAACTCCAGCACCTTGAGCAGCACCGGTCCAGGGTGCCACGGCGGCGGGCGGTCAGCCGTCAGCCGGTGCGGGACCGGCCGACGGCCGCCGGGTCAGCGGAGCGCCGGGTCAGCGGGCGCCGGGTTCGTAGATCCCGAGCCGCACCGCGCGGACCAGTCGCCGGGGCACCCGGTGGGTCACCCCGCCGACGGTCACCTCGACCAGGTCCGGCGCGGTGGCCTTCCACTGGGCCCGGCGGCTGCGGGTGTTCGAGCGCGACATGCGTCGCTTCGGGACTGCCATTTCCTGTTCGCTCCTTTTGTTTTGTTTGGTTGTGCGGTGAGGCCGTCAGCGGGTGCGCTTGCCGTATCGGCGCTCGAACTTCTCGACGCGGCCCGCGGTGTCCATCAACCGGGCTGCCCCGGTCCAGAACGGGTGCGACTCGTTGGTCACGTCGACCACGACGAGGGGGTAGCGGTTGCCGTCCTCCCAGTCGATGCTGCGGTCGCTGACGATGGTGGACCTGGTCAGGAACGTCGACCCCGTGGCCGAGTCCTGGAAGACCACCGGGTGGTAGTCGGGGTGGATGCCGTTCTTCATGCGCGATCCTCTCTGTTGGTCTCGCCTGGTAGCGAGTCGATTGCCTGCTGTCCTGGCCCGCCCCCGGTGCCCCCGTCCTCGCAGGGGTCCTCGTGCCATTCCCCGAACGGGTCCGGCCAGCCCGCCCAGTCGGGCTCGTGCCGCAGCTCCTCGTCGGTGACCAGGGCCCACCGCAGGCTCCTGTCGATGTGGTCCGGGTCCGCGGCGTGCACGAGCACGATCAGCGAGGTGTCGCGGTCGCCGAACCGTTCGTCCCAGCGCAGCGCGGCGAGGGCACGGCGCGCGGTCGGCACAGACTCCTGCTCCCCCGGGGTCATGGCCGCGAGCCAGCGTCCCGCGGCCGCGACCCGCAGCCCGCCGCCTGCGGATTCGAGCCAGCACACGTGCTCGGGCTGGGTGGCCAACCACAGCCGGCCGCGCGCGGTGACCACGCCGTCGAGCAGCACGTCGACGGCCTCGTGCAGGCGCTCCGGATGGAAGGGACGGTCGGCGGTGAACTCGATGATCGCGACGCCGCAGTCCTCCTCGAGCGGCGGTTGCCCACGCAACAGGGCCGAGTGCGCGTCGCCGACCTCGCCTCGCCTGGCGCCGGCGGGAATCCGCGCGAGCAGCCGCTCGGCCTCGACCGCGCCGCCCTCGGCCACCCAGTCGATCGGCGCCGACGGCGCGAGCCGGGCCAGCACGGCGTGCAGCTTCGCCTGCGCCCAGCCGTCCGCCGCGCGACCGGAGACCACGAGGGCGTCGGCATAGTCCACCTGCCCGACAACCAGCTGCGCGACCGTGCGCTCGTCGTCGCCGCCCGCCGTCAGTCCCCGCTCCTCCAGCCCGTCGTCGCCGGTCGCGTCGTCGAGCCAGGTCGCGGCGTCGATGCAGGTGACGACGGCCTCGACCCGCACGTCGCGCGATGCCGGACCGTCGATCTGCCCGACCACGCCCGCGACCGCGACGTGCTCGATCGCCCAGCACAGCGCCTCGGGTTCGAGCGCCCGGTCCAGGTGCAGCACGATCCGCCGAACCGAACTGCGGGCATGCAGGCGGCGCAGCAGGGGCAGCAGGTCCTCGCGGAGCGTGCAGGAGACGCAGCCGTGGGCGAGCTCGAGGATGTGGGTCCTGGCGATACCGTCGGCCCCCGTGACGGTGCGGCGCAGGATGCCCTCCCCCAGGTGCCCGAGGTCGTGGTGCACCAGCACGGTCCCGTCGCCAAGCAGGGCCCGCGCGGTGGCGTCGACGGCGTCCGACCACCCCGACACCAGAACGAGCGGCGTCCGCCGATCACTCACCTCAACACCTCTTTCGATAACGATTGTCATTAGCCGAAGGCAACGCTACAGTGAACTCACGCTGTTGTCGAAAATGATTGTCATCTCTACGTGAGAGGACTCAGGAGGAACACCATGTCGGCGCACTGCCAGGTGACCGGACGCAAACCGGGGTTCGGTAAGTCCGTGTCCCACTCCCACACGCGGACCAACCGCCGCTGGGACCCGAACATCCAGAAGAAGACCTACTACCTGGCCGGCGAGGGCCGACGCATCACGCTGACCGTCTCCGCGAAGGGCATCAAGACCATCGACCGGGACGGCATCGAGGCCGTCGTGGCCCGGATCCGTGCACGGGGAGAGAAGGTCTGATGGCACGCAACGAGATCCGTCCGATCGTGAAGCTCAAGTCCACCGCGGGCACCGGGTACACCTACGTCACCCGCAAGAACCGCCGCAACGACCCGGACCGGATGGTGCTCCGCAAGTACGACCCGGTGGTCCGCAGGCACGTCGATTTCAGGGAAGAGCGCTAGGCATGGCCAAGAAGTCCAAGATCGCCAAGAACGAGCAACGCAAGCTCGTGGTCGCCCGGTTCGCCGAGCGTCGGGCGGAACTGAAGGAGATCATCCGGCGACCGTCGAGCAGCGACGAGGAGCGTGCGAGCGCCCGCACCGCCCTGCAGCGTCTGCCGCGCGATGCGAGTCCGGTACGATTGCGAAATCGTGACGCTGCGGACGGACGTCCGCGAGGTCACCTACGGAAATTCGGCCTGTCTCGTGTGCGTGTGCGCGAGATGGCCCATCGTGGGGAACTGCCAGGCGTCCGCAAGTCCAGCTGGTAATTCGAGCCGTAAGGGAAGCAATGGCAGTCAAGAGAGCCCCGTCCAAGAAGCCGCGCGGCGCTGACGCGGGCCGCAAGCCCAAGAAGAACCCGCTCTTCGCGGCGAAGATCACGCACGTCGACTACAAGGACGTGAACCTGCTTCGCACGTTCATCTCCGACCGCGGCAAGATCCGCAGCCGTCGCGTCACGGGCCTGACCCCGCAGCAGCAGCGTCAGGTTGCCGTCGCGGTGAAGAACGCCCGCGAGATGGCCCTGCTGCCGTTCACCAGCACCAGCCGGTAGTCAGCGCAGAAGCCGAGGCCGCGCAGTCCGCAAGGACTGCGCGGCCTTCTGCGTTCCCGGGCACACCGCCGAGTGTGCAGCTACCCACGCTCCCTCTCGGCATTTGCCCCGACAACGGCACACTCGGCGCTGCGCGCCGGTCAGCTGCGGACCACGTCGAGCAGCTCCGGCGCGACGACATCGGCCAGCCGGTCCCACGGCACCGTGATCACCACCAGCCCGATCGCGTGCGGGCCCACCTGATAGTCCGAGAAGTGGATCTCCATCCCGGCGGGCGTCGGCAGCCAGTTCGCGAAGTTGAGCTCGGTGGGGGCGATCCCCTCGCGCTCGAACTCCTCACCTGCCGCGGTGGCAGGCAGCAACCGCGCGGACTCCTCGGAGAGCCGGTTCAGCCCGGCCTGCAGATCGGGGAACAACGCCGCCAGCGTGATCGGCTGAGCATCGTCGACGCCCACGACCACCGTGGCGACCAGCGGGGTGGGGTGCGCCCCAGGAGGGTTGGCATTCCAGGAGGTCACCAGCAGGCCGCTGACCACCCGGCCCCCGATCCGGGCGAACGCTTCCCGGCCCTCCAACGTGAACCGTTCATCGCCCGGGCCGTCGATCTGGTCCTGCAACGCCGCCGCGACGGATTCGTTGAACTCGGCGATCACAGCGGGGTTCCCGCCCTCGATCCGCGGGAGCGTGACGTCGTAGCGGACGCGCCCGGTGTCGCCGGTCGACCGGCTGGTGGTCGCGACGTACGGCCCGGCGGCCCGCGGACCGTCGGCCGTGGACGGCGTCGCCTCCGTCGTCGTCACCGGCGACGACGACTGAACCGCTGACGGCTCGGGCACCGCGGTCCCACCGCCGCCCGAGGAACAGCCGGCCAGGCCTGCCAGGAGCACGAGAGCCACGGCTCCTCGGCGCAGGACACGAGACCCTCGCATGAAGTCACTCCTCTCGACGGGGTGGATCCATGATGCGCCCGATCAGCAAGCGGAGAGAGGAGGACCAGGCGTGCGTGTCCGCCCAAGGAAGACTGAGGCGTGAAATGCGAGCGGGTCCCCACCCATGCAGTCGGCGATGGGGACCCATTCAACCCGCAAGACGTTTCCTGAGAGCTTGCTGAGTATCGTGGCGAGCCCGACCGCCAGCCACCTACCGTCACCGTCTGCCGTCCTGACCCGAGATCGGGCGGCACGTGGGCCTCGCCGATGGAGAGAGCGGCGAGGCCCACGCTCATACCCTGATCGGCGCCAATAGAATCGCCATTCTCATCGGCCAACGGCCCATTGCGACCGCGGCCCGGCACACGGCGGTAACGCGACACCCTGAATCCTCGATTTCCAGAATGTGCCACTCCCATCCCCCTGTGTGTGGCACACGAGCCCTGCCGGATGCGCAACATTCGGCAGGGCTCGTTTCATAGGCGAGGCCGACGACGCCCCGTGATGCACTCCGGCGGCCTCGAAAGCGTGGACAGCCGGAACGGACTCGCGCCAATCACCTACAAGAAATTCATAAAAAATTCAGCACCCGGTCAGACTCGCCGCTACCCTCCTCTCGGTTCTCCCGCCCGAGCAGCCACCCGTCACCACGACTGAAAGAGGAGGACCTTCCGTGTCCCACCGAACCCTCATCCGGGCCAGCTCGGCGGCGACCCTCGCCCTGACCGCCGGCCTCCTGCTCGCTCCGATCCCGTCGATCGCCGCGGCCGCACCGGTACCCGTTGTCGCGCCTGCCGCGATCGACCACTCGCTGCACCTGACGGGTGCTCCGAACGCCCGCGACCTCGGTGGCTACACCACCACCGACGGGAAGACCGTTCGATCCGGGCTGGTGCTGCGCAGCAGCGGGCTCAACGCACTCACCACCGATGACCTGGCCAAGCTCGTGGAATTGAACGTCAAGACAGTGGAAGATCTGCGAACCGACTATGAAAGGGTGCTCGAAAGGGATCGGATCCCCGCCGGCGCCACCGTGCACAACCGCGACGTGACCGGCGGAAACCTGGCCACTGCGATCGCGATGAGGGACCTGCGTCAGTTCTACAAGGTGATGCCAAGCAATTCCGATGCCTCCGCCGCGTTCCGGGCAGTCCTGCTGGACATCGAGAATTCCCCCGACACGGTCCTCTACCACTGCAAAAGCGGCAAGGACCGAACCGGCTGGCTATCAGCGGTGCTTCTCACGATCCTCGGTGTGCCGCGCGAAACCGTGAACGCAGACTTCATGCTCAGCAACGATTACCTCGGCACCAGCGGAGGCGGGACGGGCAGCCTCGGGAGCAGCAGCGGGCCCAGCCCCGTGGAGCAGGCCTGGCTCGATTCCGCCTTCGCCACAGCGGACGAGAAGTTCGGCAGCTTCGACAACTACGTGAGCCAAGGACTCGGTCTGACGAGCCAGGATATCGCCGGCCTCAAGGCAAAACTGCTCAGGTGATCGCGGCTCGACATCAAAGCAGGCTCTGGCTTCACCCGTACTAGCCAGCGCCGCAAGGTGTTTCCTGAGAGTTCGCTGAGTATCGTGGCGCGCCCCGACCAAGGCCGCCTATCGTTCTGCCTCGCCGTTCCGGTCCCAACCAGCGGCGAAGGCCTCGCCGCTCCCTCGGGCGGCGAGGCCTTCTCATATCGGCTGAAGCGAGCCGCAGCCACCCCAGCGCTGCCGCCCCTACTCCGGCGCGCGCCGAGTCGGTGTCCACGCGTCTACCCTCACCTACTCGGGCGCGAGCGTGAAGACCGTGCAGGCACGACTCGGGCATGTGTCTGCCACGACGACCCTCGAGATCTACGCTCACATGTGGCCAGGGGAGAATGAACGCACACGGTCCGCCATCGATGCGGTTTCGAGTCGGGACCACGTCGGGACCGGCGCCGAGGAGCCCGCCGTTGCCGATGCGCGGACAACGTCCACCGCCCTATAGAAAGACCAGGTAGTGCAGCATTTTCCCCGAAGGGGACATAGCTAGTGTCGGGTGTGTTCGCGGGCTTCACGGTCATCTTCGTCGTCATCGCCATCGGCTACATCCTCGGCCGGACACGGGTGCTCGGCGAGCACGGCGAATTCGTGCTCGGGCGGTTGGTGTTCTTCGTCGCCACCCCCGCGCTGCTCTTCGACACCCTTGCCACCGCCGACCTGGCGACGGTCTTCTCCCCCACCCTCGCCGTGGCCGCGGCCACGGCCTTCGCTGTCGGCGGCGTGTACCTGGCGATCGCGCTGGGCTGGCTGCGCAGGCCCCTGCCCGAATCCACGATCGGCGCGCTGGCCGCCTCCTACGTGAATTCCGCCAACCTGGGCATCCCGATCTCGGTGTTCGTGCTCGGCGACGCGTCGTTCGTGGCACCGCTGCTGCTGTTCCAGATCGTGGTGTACTCCCCGATCGCACTGACCGCGCTCGACCTGGCGACCACCCGCAAGGGCACCTCGATCCGCGACACCCTCATCACCCCGTTCCTCAACCCCATCGTGGTCGCCGGGATCGCCGGACTCGTGGTCGCCATCGCCGGGTGGACGCTGCCGGAATCACTGATCCAGCCGTTCCGGATCATCGGCGGCGCCTCCGTGCCGGGAGCGCTGCTGGCCTTCGGGTTGTCGCTGTACGGGGTCCGCGTGCTGCAGCGCGGCGTCAGTCCCCGCCGCGAGATCGCGCTCGCCTCGGTGCTCAAGATCCTGGTCCAGCCGGTGTTGGCCTACCTGATGGCCCGCTTCCTGCTCGGCCTCGACGGCCACGACCTGTTCGCCGTCGTGGTCGTCTCCGCGCTGCCGACCGCACAGAACGTGTTCGTGTACGCCAGCCGCTACCAGCGCGGCACGGTGCTCGCCCGCGACACCGCCCTGGTCACCACCCTGGCCTCGATCCCCGCCATCGCGCTCGTCGCCTGGGCCCTGGCCTGACCCGCCGAGACTCGCGGGCACGGCCACCCACCGCGTCGCGCGCGTTACGGTGAGGCATGCGCACCCTCGTCGTCGCGGCCCTGCTCAGCCTGGCCCTGGCCGGTTGCTCCAGCGGCGACTCCTCGGACCAGGAAACCGCAGGGAGCTCGCCCGTGGTGACCACGCAGGCACCGATCGTCGATGCGACGAGCCCGGCGCCACCGCCGGTGAACGACCCCGACGCCGAGCCCGGCATGGTGTTCACCGCCGACCCGACCATCGTCGATGCGCACCCAACCCCCTTCGGGTCCTACACCGTGGGCGAGTCCGGCGACCGCGTGGCCGTGCACTTCACCGCCGGGGCTCCCGAGTGCTACGGCGCCGACGCCACCGTCACCGAGTCCGCCTCGAACGTCACCATCGCGTTGCGCACCGGTACAAGGGCGGACGCGGTGGACAAGGTCTGCGTCATGATCGCGGTCCAGGCCACCCTCGAGGTGCAGCTCGCCGCGCCCCTCGGCGACCGACAGGTGATCAGCGGGTAGCGAACTGTGGCGCAGCCGCCCTAGCGCCGACGCAGGCGCATGTAGTCGCTGACCACCGCCGCGCCGAGCCCGTCCAGGTCAGGGGCCACGACCCGGCCGCCGACCCGCTGCGCCATCCGGTCGACCACCCTGGCCAGTCCCGGATCGTCGCCGAGCCGGAAAATCGTCACTGCCGCGCCGAGCCGCGCGAGGTTGTCGAACTCACGGACGGTGAGCCCCAACGTCTTCGGATGCGGCGGATAGTCGAAGAAGGCGTGCCCGTCCGGTTCCAGGTGCGCCGTCGGTTCCCCATCGGTGACGATGAGGACGACCGGTTGCGCGTTCGGGTTTCGCCGCAGGTGCCTGCCCGCGAGCAACAACGCGTGGTGGAGGTTGGTGCCCTGGTCCCATGCGCCGTCGAGCCCCGCCAGCTCGGCGGGGCTGAGCTGCTGCGCCAGCCGGCCGAACGCGATCAGCTGGAGGTCGTCGCCGCGAAAGCGCGTGGTGATCAGGTGGTTCAGCGCCAGGGCGGTGCGCTTCATCGGCACCCACCTGCCGTCCATCACCATCGAGAACGAGGTGTCGACGAGCAGGGCGACCGCGGCGTGCACGCGCTGCTCGGTCTCGGCGACCTCGACGTCCGAGACCTGCAGCTGAATCCGATCCGAGCTCCGCAGATTCCCTTTTTGGGCCGCCCGGAGCACCGCGTTCGTCACCGTTCGCGTCACGTCCCACGGCTCGGTGTCGCCGAACTCCCAGCCCCTGCTGGCACCCGTCGGCTCACCCGTCGCGCCCGCCCGCTGGGTGTCGCGCTCGCCGCTCCGACCCGAGAGTCGCTGCGCCACATCCCGGAACGCCGACTGCCCGAGCCGGCGCATGGCCTTCGGGGAGAGCCGCCACTGGCCGTCCGCCCCGCGGGCGAGGAAGCCCTGCCGCTGCAGCGCCCGCTCCAGCTCGGCCAGCGTGCGTGCGTCGGCCGCCGCGCCGTCACCGAGCTGTCGGGCCAGGGCCTCCGGGTCGATGTCGTCGAGCTGCGCGCCCGCATACTGTTGCGAGAGCTGCTCGGCGAGCTGCTCCAGCTCGGCGATGTCCGCCAAGGCCCCCGTCCCCTCCCCGAGGCCCATACCGTCGTCGCCGCGAAAGCGCTGGGTGCCGTCCCAGTCCTCGCCTGGACGCGCCGACCGCAGGTTCGTGTCCAGCCGGTCCAGCTGATCGATCAGGCTGGGGCTGCCGAACGCCTGCTGCGCCAACGCGTCCAGCTCGGCGCGCTGCTCCGTGGTCAGCGAGTTGCGCAGCCGCTGCGCAGCCGCGGCCCGCCGCGCAAGCGAATCGAGCAGCTCCTCGGTGTCGCGCGGGTTCTCCGGGAAGTAGTCGCCGTGCGCCGCCATGAACTCGTCAAAGTCGGCCTGGGTGTCCTCGCCGCGAGAGTGCTTGTCCAGCAGGTCGTTCAGGTCGCGGAGCATCGCGTCGATGCGGTCGCGGTCCTCGTCGGTCGCGCCGGCGAGGGCCTCCTTCATCCCCGCGAACCGCTGATCGAGCAACTCCCGGCCGAGCAGCTCGCGGATCTTCTCGTAATCCGCGCGGGCCGACGCGTCGCGCCAGCGGTACTCCGACAGGTCCCGGACTGCCTGGGCCGTCGACGAGGGCAGCTCGTCGAGCTGCAACTCGGAGAACCGGGCGTCGTCGTCCAACGCGCGCGCCAGCTCCTTGCGCTCGGCGAGCAGCGCCCGCTCCAGCAACTCCCGGACCTCGTCGAGAGTGCCACCGAGATGATTGCGCTCCAGCAGTTCTCGCCTGCGCCGATTCGCCCGCGCGGCGAGATCGTCGAGCCCGCGGGTGTCCGCGGTGCCGCGGCGCATCAGCTCCCGCAGCGCCCGTCGGGGCGAGGCGCCCTCGAGCACGTCGTTGCCGATCGCCTCCAGCGCCTCCCGGAGGTCGACCGGCGGGAGCAGCGGGTCCGGTCCACCCTGGTACGGCCCGTACCGCGCCCGGTGCGGATCACCCCGGCCCCCGGACCGGGGACGCCGGGAACCTGACCGCGGAGGCTCGGTCATCCGCTGTAGACCAGCTGTCCGTCGTCGTCGGGGAACTTCGCGATGCGCCTGGCCAGGTACAGCCCCTCCAACGCCAGCTCCACCGCGGACGCCCTCGCCCCCGTGCTCTCGGCGCCGAAGCGCGCGGCCACCTCGTCCAGCACGTCGATCTCGGGCAGCTCGCCGAGCAGGTCCTTCGCGGTCACGCGGTCGCCGGTGACCACGGGTCCACCCGCCTCGACCGCCGCCACCAGGGGCGCCAGGTCCACGCCGCCGAGCCGCTCGCGCACCGTGTCCGCGGTCGCCCGGCGCAGCAGGTGCTCGAGCACGTCCAACTCGCGCCCCTCCTCGCCGGACTCGAACTCCACCTTGCCGCGCAGCACCTCGATCACCGTGCCCAGATCGACCGGCCGCGCCACCGGATCGGACTCACCGAGCACCGCCCCGCGGTGCACGGCGGCCGCGCTGACGGTCTCGGCCCCTGCCACCGCGAACCGGGCGGACACCCCGGAACGCTGGTCCACCGACGCGGACTCGCGCAGCAGCCGGGTGAACCTGGCCAGGATCTCCAGGAGGTGATCGGGTACCTCGGCGCGCAGGTGCGCCTCCTGCTCGATGACCGCGATCTCGTCCTCGAGGGCGGCCGGGTAGTGGGTGCGGATCTCGGCGCCGAAGCGGTCCTTGAGCGGGGTGATGATGCGGCCGCGGTTCGTGTAGTCCTCCGGGTTCGCGCTGGCCACCAGGACCACGTCCAGCGGCAGCCGCAGCGTGTATCCCCGCACCTGGATGTCGCGCTCCTCCATCACGTTCAGCAGCGAGACCTGGATCCGTTCGGCCAGGTCGGGCAGCTCGTTGATGCCGACGATGCCGCGGTGCGCGCGCGGGACCAACCCGAAGTGGATGGTCTCGGGATCGCCAAGGCTGCGGCCCTCGGCAACCTTCACCGGATCCACGTCACCGACCAGGTCCGCCACCGAGGTGTCCGGGGTCGCGAGCTTCTCCGAGTAGCGCTCGTCGCGGTGCCGCCAGGCCACCGGCAGCTCGTCCCCGAGGGCGGCGGCGCGGCGGATCGAGGCGGGCGTGATCGGCTCGTACGGGTGCTCGCCCAGCTCCGAACCCTCGATCACCGGGGTCCACTCGTCGAGCAACAGCGGCAGGGTGCGCAGCAGCCGGGTCTTGCCCTGACCACGCTCGCCGAGCAGCACGACGTCGTGGCCTGCGATCAGGGCCCGCTCGAGCTGCGGCAGCACCGTGTCGCCGAAACCGACGATCCCCGGCCACGGCTCGCGGCCGTCGCGCAGCGCCGCGAGCAGGTTCTCTCGCATCTCGTCCCGGACCGGTCGCAGCACGTGTCCGGACGCGCGCAGTTCGCCGACCGTGCGCGGATAACCATCGGGAGCCATGGCAGTCACCACTTCACGCTACGAGCGTTCGGCGAATTCGGCACGCGTGTGGCCAAATCGGCATCTACCGCGCCGCGGACCGCGTGGCCGATTCGAGACCTCGGATCGCGGACACCGCGGCACACCGAGGGGTAGTTTTCCGCGGGTGCGGGTTGCACTCGGCAGTCCGCCGCGTCGAGATGCGGAGTACCCATCATGACTGCGGAGCACGATCACGACACCACCCCACCTGCGAACAAGCGCCTGCTGGCCCTCGCCGTGGTCCTGCTGCTGCTACCCATCGTCGCCATCCTGTGGGTCTCGAGCTACGCGCGCAGTGGCCCCGAGCTGGGCGGCGTGCCGTTCTTCTTCTGGTATCAGTTCCTCTGGGTGTTCCTCTGCGCAGGCGCCACCTGGTCGGCCTACAGGATCGTGTTGAGGGCCCGCCCGCACCGGCCGATGACCGAGGGCCCCGCGCCCGAGGTCGAGGGCGACGGGTCCGACCGGTGAACGCCGCGACCACGCCTGCCGCGAGCGACACCGGCGTCAACGGCGTCGCTCTTGCCGTCCTGATCGCCCTGTTCGCGCTCGTCACGGTGATGGGATTCCTGGCCTCACGCTGGCGCCGGGCGTCGAACCTGCAGACACTCGACGAGTGGGGGCTCGGCGGCCGCAGCTTCGGCACCTGGGTGACGTGGTTCCTGATCGGCGGCGACATCTACACCGCGTACACCTTCATTGCGGTGCCCGCGGCGATGTTCGCGCTCGGCTCGGTGAGCGGCTTCTTCGCGATCCCGTACGCGATCGTGGTGTACCCGATCATCTTCGTCTTCATGTCGCGACTGTGGTCGGTGAGCCACCGGCACGGGTACATCACCACCGCGGACTTCGTCGGCGGCCGGTACGGCTCCCGCTGGCTCTCGCTGGCGATGGCGCTGACCGGCATCCTCGCGACCATGCCGTACATCGCGCTGCAGCTGGTGGGCATCCAGGCGGTGCTCGAGGTCATCGGCATCGGCGGCGCAGACAACGTGATCGCCAAGGACCTGCCGCTGCTCATCGCGTTCGCGGTGCTGGCGGCCTACACATACTCGTCGGGCCTGCGGGCGCCCGCGATCATCGCGTTCGTCAAGGACACGCTGATCTACCTGGTCATCATCGTGGCGGTGATCTACCTGCCGTCCCGCTACGGCGGCTGGGGCCACATCTTCGACGCCGCCGAGGCGAAGATGACCACCCCGAATCCCGCCACCGGCAAGCCGACCGGGACATTCATCCCGAACAGCCAGCAGTACTGGGCCTACGCGACATTGGCGCTTGGCTCGGCGCTGGCACTGTTCATGTACCCGCACTCGATCACGGCCACCCTGTCGTCGAAGTCCCGCAACACCATTCGGCGCAATGCCGCGATCCTGCCCGCATACACGTTCCTGCTCGGCCTGCTCGCCCTGCTCGGCTGGGTGGCGATCGCCGCGGGTACCAAGCCGATCGGCCTGGACGGCAGACCCAATGCGCAGCTGGTGGTCCCGCAGCTGTTCGAGGACGCCTTCCCCGCCTGGTTCGCCGGGGTCGCGTTCTCGGCGATCGCGATCGGCGCGCTGGTGCCCGCCGCGATCATGTCCATCGCGGCCGCGAACCTGTTCACCCGCAACGTGTACCGCGAATGGTTCAAGCCCGGCGCGACGCCTGCGCAGGAGGCCAAGGTCAGCAAGCTGACCTCGTTGTTCGTCAAGTTCGTCGCACTGATCTTCGTGCTGACCCTCGACAAGCAGAACGCCATCAACTTCCAGCTGCTCGGCGGCATCTGGATCCTGCAGACGTTCCCCGCCATCGTGTTCGGGCTCTACACCCGCTGGTTTCATCGGTGGGCGCTGCTCGCGGGTTGGGCGGTCGGCATGGTGTACGGCACGATCGCGGCCTACAACGTCTCGTCCGCCACCGCGGCGCACTTCGCCGGATCGCTCGCCTCGATCCCCGGTATCGCGCAGATGGGATACATCGCGTTGACGGCGTTCGTGGTCAACATCATCGTCGCCGCGGTGCTCACGCTGGTCTTGCGGGCGGTCAAGGCCCCGGAGGGGGTGGACGCGACCATCAAGGGCGACTACTTCGCGGACGCGGGCGATCCCCGGGTCGCACCGCTGCCCCCGACCCCGACGGAGGCCACCCCCAGCCCGTGACGGGTACGGCTCGGAATCCGGCTGGCACGCCACCGAAGACTCCTAGACTCTGCCCATGGAGACCTGGCTGCTGCCCGCCCTGCTCGGACTCGGACTGGCCGCCGCCACCGGCCTGCGCACCTTCCTGCCGCTGTTGATGCTCAGCGCGGCCGCGCACTTCGAGCTGTTCGGCATCTCGCTCGGTGAGTCGTTCGCGTGGGTCGGCTCGACAGGTGCGCTGGTCGCGCTGGCCGTCGCGACCGCGGTCGAACTGGTCGCAGACCTGATCCCGCTGGTGGACAACGCTCTCGGCGTGTTCGGCACCTTCACCCGGCCGATCGCGGCGGCGATCGCCGCGGGCGCCGTGTTCACCGATCTCGGCCCCACCGGCGCGGTGATCGCAGGCATCATCGTCGGTGCGCCGACGGCGCTGGCGTTCAGCGCCGCCCAGACCGGGACCAGGGCGGCGAGCACGGCGGGTACCGCCGGGCTGGCGAATCCGGTGATCTCGGTGGTCGAGGACGTCCTCTCGTTCGTCATGGTGCTGGTCGCATTCGTTCTCCCCCTGCTGATCCCGGTGCTGCTGGCCGTCCTGCTGTGGTTCGCGTGGAAGGGTGTGCGCCGGGTACGGGCGCTGCGGCACGCGTAAGGGCGCACCGCAGCGCCCGGGCCCCCGCTGTCAGGGAATCTGCTTGGCAAGACCGTTGCGGCGGAAGTCGGAGAACTGCCCGCTGTCCGAGCAGAATCCACAGTTCGGACCGAAGAACTCGGCGCGGGCGTTCGCATCGTCCATCAGCCAGTACCGGAGCCAGGCCGTCGACGGCGCCCGCATGTCCCCGCCCGAGATGCCGGTGCCGAAATGGGTGGCGCCGCGCAGTTCCGCGTACTCCGCCGGGACGTGGTCGGCGTCGTTGTACATGCCCTTCACCAGGAACGGCCACACGATCGCGTCGAACTGCCCGGCGAGGAACAGCACCGGCTCGTCGATCAGATCGACGTCGTTGAGCGGTCCGGGCTGGATCGCGACGACGGTGTCAACCCGGGGGTCGACGGCCGCGTTGATCGCGCCCGATCCGCCCTGGGAGTGACCAGCGGATCCGATCCGGTCCAGGTCCACCTTGCCGTGGAAGACGCTGGCGGGGTCGGCGTTGAGGTTCTCGATGAGGTCGATGCCGCTGCGCATGGTGATCGCGAAGTTGCTCGCGGGCGTGTTGGCGGCGACCACGATGAAGCCGTGGCTGGCGTAGTGCCGCAGCAGCAGGGTGTACGCGCCGGGGAGCACCCCGGTGCCGTTGCCCCAGATGACCACGGGGTGCTTCTCCCCGCGCGCGCCCATGTTCTGCGGGTAGTACAGCGTGTGCACCGCACCGATGCTGACCTCCGGCGCGTAGGGACCCGGCGCGGACCAGTTCCGCCCGACGCTCGGGATGCCCTCGGCCTGCGCGGGGGCGGCGACGGCCGTCAGTGTCACCGCGGTGACCGCTGCCGTGACGGCGGCGGCCAGCCAGGTCCTGACCATGGAAGTGCGAGTGCGCATGCGCGAACCTCTTCCCTTTCGATAGTCGCCCGAGGGCGGGTTGCGCACCGGCACAGCATGTCTCCTGGCCGGCGACGGGGAGTACTGGCGTGAAAGCTATGCCGCGCCCTCGCCGCCCGTTGGCGGAAATCCGATCTCCGCGCCGGCCTTGTGCCCGAGCACAATCGGGCGGCCCCCGCACTGGCTCGGCTGCCCAGATCGGGCTACCGGCGGGCGGCCTCGACGGCCAGCGCCAGCTCGATCATTGCGCGCGGGTCGGTGATGGATCTGGCGGTGAGGTCCTCGATCCGCCGCAACCGGTTGAGGACGGTGTTGCGGTGGCAGAACAACGTCGTTGCCGCGCCCGCCGCCGAGCCACCCGCGTCCAGCCAGGCGGTGACGGTGTCCAGCAGCAGGTCGCGTTCGACCGGCGGCAACCGCAGCACCGGGCCGAGCACCACCGCTCGGAGCCGCTCCGCGAGGTCCGGCTGGGCGGCGACCAGGGCTGCGGGCAGCCGCCGATCGAGGACCACCACCTCGTCGATGTCGGGCGCACAGGTCTGCAACGCGATCTCGGCGAGCCAACGGGCCCTGGCCAGCTCGGCCAGCGAACCCACCACCGGGCTGATCCCGGCGGCCACGCCCTGTTCCTCCAGCAACCGGGCGGGCTCGGCCAGGTCGTCCGACCCGAGCGAGACCAGCCCCACCTCGTGATCCGCGCGGATCCGCCACAGGATGTGGAATCCCCCGGTCGCCGAGTAGCCCCTGTCCCGCGGCAGACCGGCACCCCGCCCGACCGACCGCACCACGGCCACGGCGTAGCGGCCGCGCTCGGCCAGGCCCAGAAACGCCGACGCCTCCGCGACGAGACCCGCTCCCCCGGCGACGGGGAAGTCGGCTCCCGGCCCGCCGAGCAGGACGTCGAGCACGGCGTTCCGCCGCTCGCCGTCCCGCGCCAGGCGCTCGGATTCCGCCTCCTGATAGGCATCGGCGACCGCGCCGACGAGAAGGTCGACGATGTCCCACAGATCGCCGACGCACGGCAGGAGGTCGGGCAGTGAGGCCGGGTACTCCTCGGCCACCGTCTCGATCATGGCCTGCCAGAGCAGCCGGCAGCCGCGCCGGTACGCGTCCTGCAGCGAGGACAGCGGCAGGCCCTGCTCGGCCCGGGTCCGGCCCGTCCAGGCGGCGTCGGAGAGGTCGACGGGACGATCCTCGGAGCGGTCCAGCATCGAGGCCATGGCCTGGCCCAGGTTGTGCTGGATCGTGTCCCGCAGCTCCTCGGGGGCGACCAGGGCCGCGTAGGCACCGTCCTCGGCAAGGATCTGCTCGGCCAGCCCCGCGGCTATCGCGGGCAGCCGCCCCGAGAGCGGTCGCGCCACCGCGGTCAGGATGTGTGAGGCGTTGTCCCCGTCGCGCACCCGCCCGCCGCCCTTCTCCACGAGACCATCCCGCCGCCGCAGTCACGGTGCGCGATGAGCGCGATGGTAGCCCGCGAGGCGGCGCCGACGGGCTCGTTCCCCCTGCCCCACGCTCTGGTAGACAGTGGGCCATGGCCGACACCGAGATCACCTTTGCCAGCGGCGACGTCACCCTGCACGGCAGCCTGCGGATCCCCGACGGCGCGATGGGCCCGGTGCCCGCGGCCCTGCTCCTCGCAGGCAGCGGGCCGACCGACCGCAACGGGGACAGCGCCCTGATGCCCGGGTCCATCGGCACCCTCCGCTTCCTCGCCGACACGCTGGCGGACGCAGGCTTCGCGAGCCTGCGCTACGACAAGCTCGGCAGCGGGGAGACCGGACTCGGGCCGTACGAGGTCGAGGACGTCGCGGGGCTCGGCTTCTCCACCTTCGTCGACGCGGCCGCGGATGGGCTGGATTACCTTGCGGCGCAACCGGGTGTCGATGCCGACCGGCTGCTGGTGATCGGGCACAGCGAGGGCGCCCTGGTCGGGCTCGCGCTGGCGGTCGCCGACGACGCCCCGTCCCTCGTCGGACTCGGCCTGCTCGAGCCGCTCGCGGTCCGGCTGCTGGACCTGCTGACCCGGCAGATCAACGCGCAGGTGGACGGCGCCCTCGGCGCCGGGGCGCTCCCCCTCGAGCTGGCCGACGAGCTGCGCACCGCGCTGACCGAGGCCGTCGAGTCGTTGCGCGCCGACGGCACCCTCCCCGACGACCTGCCGGAGCCGCTGCGGATGGCCGGGTTCGTGCCGGTCAACGCCAAGGCACTCGCCGAGGAGGATGCGCTCGACCCGCGCGTGCTGGCGGGCGCGCTGCCCGCGGGACTGCCGGTGCTGACCAGCTGCTCGGCACGGGACACCCAGGTCGCGAACGCCGACGTGGACGCGCTGGACGTCGCGCTGTCCGCCGCTGCGCTGTCGTCGGTGCGGATGACAACAGCCAACCACGTGCTCAAGGAGATCGGCGAGCGGGACTCGACCGGCGCCGACTACATCGAGGACCTGCCCTACTCAGCGGAGTTCGCCGTCGGGTTCCGGAGCTGGCTCGCCGGGCTCTAGTGCGCATCCCCTGACCTGATCAACTGGTTCGACGCGAGTTCGATCTCGTCAGCTTTCCCACGAAATGCTCGTCGCGTGCCGGTCCGAGTCGAAGCGAACGACCAGCAGTTGGTCGGAAAGACCCGGCGACAGCGTGAAGTCGATCCAGCTCTCCAGGCCACCACCCTCGCCCACGTTCACGACGAATGCCTTCGGCTGCAACAGCGCCACCAGTCCCTCCGCAGTGGCGCGTCGATTTCGGTACTCCTCATGCGCTTTTCGAACATCCGGAAGGTCGAGCTCGTCCGTATGGAACTCCACGAACTGGGCGACCTGGACCCCCGTGCCGAGATCTTCCACGAGGAGCTTCCTCGCCTTGCCCACCAGCTCGGGGAACGCATCGATCAGTCCACCCGTCTCACCCAGAAGCTTGCCGTTCCGAGACACCCCCTCGAAGATGCTCAACCAAACAGGCGCAGTGCCGTTCGGCGTTCGGATGGTGACCTCGTCAGCGAATCCGGAATCGGTGTCCAACGACAGCGGACCCACCAACTCCGGGTGAATAGTTGCCTGCATCCCGCGATCATGCCCTAGCCGTCCCCGGCAGCGCTCGTCTCGAGCACGCGCTGTCGCCGAGTGTGCAGCTACCGTCGCGCCTACCCGAGCGATTCCCCGACAACTGCACTTTCGGCCGATCTGTGGACAACCGGATCGGGTGTCCACAGATGACCGAAGGCCACATCGCCGCGGCGACCCGTCGGTCAGTGTCGACGCATGGGGGAATTCGACGAACCGTTCCTGGGCAGTACGGCGGTCGCGGCCGGCGCCCTGACCGACCGGCAGCTGCGCCTGGACCACCACCAGATCCACCGAGATGTGTACATCGCCAGGGGAATCGGTCTCGACGCGATTCTCCGCGCACGGGCCGCGGCCCTCTGGGCGGGCGAGGACGGGATCCTCGCCGGGATGTCCGCCGCCGCCGTGCACGGCGCCAAGTGGATCGACCCGGGCGCTCGCGCGGAGCTGTTCCGAACGGGCAGCAGGCGCGGCACGCGGGGAATCCTGATCCACGGCGACGCGTTGGCCCCGGACGAGATCTGCGTCGCGGGTGGGTGGATCGCATCGACCCCGGCCCGCACCGGCTACGACCTCGGCCGTCGGCTGCGGTTCGACCGCGCGGTCGAGGTGCTCGACGCGCTCTGCAATGCCACCGACACGAAGCCAGGAGAGATCGGTGTGCTAGCCGAGAACCACTGCGGGGCAAGGGGAATCGTCCAGCTACGGCAGGTCCTCGAACTCGTGAACGGCGGCGCGGAGTCGCCGCAGGAGACGCGGACACGGCTGCTGCTGATCGACGGCGGGTTGCCGCGCCCGGCGACGCAGATCATCATCCGGGACTCGCGCGGCCGCGTCGTCGCGCGATCGGACATGGGTTGGGAACGCTGGAAGGTGCTCGTGGAGTACGACGGCGACCAGCACTGGACCGACGAGAGCCAGCGCGCGTGGGACCTCGAGCGACTCGAACTGCTGACGAATCTCGGGTGGCGGGTGGTGCGCGTCGGTTCCGCCCAGCTGCGACTGCGTCCCCACTCGGTCGCGGCCCGCGCCCGCGCCGCGCTGCGGGCGGCCGGCGCCCCGGTCTGACAGTCCGTCGAGTGTGCAGTTTCCGTCGCCCCACCTCGGCCGCTGCATCGGTAGGTGCACTCTCGGCGACCACCGCGCGAATATTGGAGATGCGCTCGCCGTCGGAGTGCTGTAGCGTTCTCGCCTAACCAACGACGCCTAGACCGAAGGGACGGCCACAATGACGCACTACGCGCACCTCAGCGCCGTACCCGCGTGGCATTGCCACATGTCGGCCAAGCGCGTATCCCGAGAACAATCCTGACGTAGCGGATCCGTTCTCGGCACCCAGGGCACACGCCCGGGTGCCGTTTCTTTTACTACCCCAAGCATTGCAACAGCAAGGAACTCCACATGAAGCTTCGTATCAGCCAACTGTCCACGGCACCGCCTCTGACCTCCCTGCCCGCCGACCTCACCGGCCACGCGGTCACCCTCGATCTGTCCCACACCGACGCCGCTCAGCGCGCGGCCGCGACCGACCTGGCCCGTGAGCTGCTCGACCGCGGAGCGGCCCGGATCGTGATCTCCGGTTCGGCCGCCTGACGACGGCGTCGAGTGTGCACTCACCGGGGCATCGCCCGGGTGGGAACGACGAAAGGTGCACACTCGGCGGGAACCCGCGAGTGTGCACCTTTCGTCAGAACCTCGGTGCGCGAGAAGA
The DNA here is from genome assembly GCF_053607505.1 of Rhodococcus sp. NPDC055112. Taxonomy (NCBI): domain Bacteria; kingdom Bacillati; phylum Actinomycetota; class Actinomycetes; order Mycobacteriales; family Nocardiaceae; genus Rhodococcus; species Rhodococcus sp. NPDC055112. Next base: position 27,556 of record NZ_JBSGTR010000036.1, on the reverse strand, counting down.
ACTCAGTGCGCGAAGTGGCGCGCCCCGGTCAGGTACATCGTGACGCCCGCCTCGCGAGCGGCCTCGATCACCTCGTTGTCGCGAACCGAACCACCGGGCTGCACGACCGCCTTGACGCCCGCATTCGCGAGCACCTGGAAGCCGTCTGGGAAGGGGAAGAACGCGTCGGAGGCGCCAACCGAACCGGCGACCCGGTCCCCCGCGCGCTGCACGGCAAGGTGCGCCGAGTCAACGCGGTTGACCTGACCCATTCCGACGCCGACCGAGGCGCCGTCGTGGGCGAGCAGAATCGCGTTCGACTTCACGGCGCGGCATGCGCGCCAAGCGAATTCGAGATCCTTCAGGGTCGCGGCGTCGGCCGCGTCACCGGTGACGAGGGTCCAGTTGGCCGAGTCGTCGCCCTCGGCGTCGAGCACGTCCCGCTCCTGCAGCAGCGCGCCGCCGGAGATCGGGCGCAGCTCCACTCCGGTCGCGTTCGGGACGGCGGCCTCGAGCACCCGCACGTTCTTCTTGCGGGCCAGCACCTCGACGGCACCGGGGGCGTAGGACGGCGCGATGACGACCTCGGTGAAGATCTCGGCGACCTGCTCGGCCATCTCGACGGTCACCTCGCGGTTCGCGGCGATGACGCCACCGAACGCGCTGACCGGATCGCATGCGTGCGCCTTGCGGTGTGCCTCGGCGATGTCGGCGCCGACGGCGATGCCACAGGGGTTGGCGTGCTTGATGATCGCGACCGCCGGCTCGGCGTGGTCGAAGGCGGCGCGCCAGGCGGCGTCACCGTCGGTGTAGTTGTTGTACGACATCTCCTTGCCGTGCAACTGCTTCGCCTGCGCGAGTCCCGCGGGGGCCGCCGGGTCCTCGTACAGCGCCGCGGCCTGGTGCGGGTTCTCGCCGTAGCGCAGCACCGCGGTGCGGTTCCAGCTCGCGCCTGCCCACTCGGGGAACTGGGAGTCGGACTCGACCATCACGGAGGTCATCCAGCTCGCCACCGCGACGTCATAGGACGCGGTGTGCTGGAACGCCTGCGCGGCAAGGGCGGTGCGCTCGGCCAGGGTGAACCCGCCCGCGGAGATCGCGGCGAGCACGTCCTCGTACTTGCCCGGGTCGACGACGACCGCGACCGACGGGTGGTTCTTGGCGGCGGCGCGCACCATCGACGGACCGCCGATGTCGATCTGCTCGACGCACTCGTCCGGGGTGGCGCCGGAGGCGACTGTGGCGGTGAAGGGGTACAGGTTCACGACCACCAGCTGGAACGCCTCGACGCCCAGCTCGACGAGCTGATCGAGGTGCTCGTCCTTACGGGTGTCGGCGAGGATGCCGGCGTGCACGCGCGGGTGCAGGGTCTTGACGCGACCGTCGAGGGTCTCCGGGAAACCGGTCAGGTCCTCGACCTTGGTGACGGGGATGCCCGCATCGGCGATCTTCGAGGCCGTGGAGCCGGTGGACACCAGCTCGACCCCGGCCTGGTGCAGCCCGGTGGCCAGTTCCACGAGGCCCGTCTTGTCGTAGACACTCACCAATGCGCGGCGCACAGCCTTACGTTCGGTCACTTCGGGATCACGGCCTTTCGTCCATCGGAAATAACACCTCGGGTGGCGACGGCGGCGAGAACCTCCGCCAGCAGTCGCCGTTCCACCGTTTTGATCCGCTCGTGCAGGCTCGACTCGTCGTCGGACTCGAGCACGGGCACGGGCTCCTGGGCCAGGATCGGTCCGGTGTCGACCCCAGCGTCGACCAGGTGCACGGTCGAACCGGTGATCTTCACGCCGTAGGCCAGGGCATCGGGCACCGCGTGCGCGCCGGGGAACGAGGGCAGCAGGGCGGGATGGGTATTGATGATGCGGCCGCCGAAGCGGTCGAGGAACTCGGGGCCGAGGATCTTCATGAACCCGGCCGAGACGATGAGGTCCGGCTGGTGCGCGTCCGTCGCCTTGGTCAGCGCCCGGTCCCATGCGGCCCGGTCGGCGTGGTCGCGCAGTCCCACCCGGAAGGCGGGGATGCCTGCGGCCTCGGCGTGCTCGGCGGCGGCGCAGTCGCGGTCCACCCCGACCGCGACGATGCGGGCGGGGTAGTCGTCGACGGCGGCCGCGATCAGCGACTGCAGCAGGCTCCCGGTACCGGAAGCGAGGACCACGACTCGGACCGGCTCGGTCGAGCCGGGGCGGAAGTACTCACGCGAGGCAGTCAGCGCTCTGCTCCTGTGTGCGGGCCGGCGGCCGGAGAGTGCCCCGGCCGGGAAGAATCCTAGTCGCTGCTGGTCCGGGTGCCGTCGGGCAGGTCCGCTTCGGCCGGATCGGACGTGACGTCCGCCACCTCGGCGTCCACCACCGCCTCGTCGATCTCGGCATCCACCGCGTCGGTGGACTCGACTCCCTCGTCGCTCGCAGGCGCGACCGGGTCGCCGCCGGAGTCGACCACCTCCGCCTCGACCACCACCTCGCCCTCGATGTACGAGGCGCCCGGCAGCTCCTTCACCGGTTCTTGCATCGGGCGATCGAGCATTCGGGCGGCCAGCGTGTAGGTCCGCGGCGGGTCGGGCTGATCGGCTGGCTTCGGCGGCTCCTGCTCCCGGCCACCGCCGCCGCGCCTGGCCACGACCAGCGCGGTCAGCGACCCGAACACCGCGAGCCAGGCGAAGGACAGCCCGGTGAACGTCGCGAGGTCCACCCCGACCATCCCGAAGGAACCGAGCTCGCCGCCTGCGGCGAAACCGAGCAGGCCGAGCGCCAGGGCCGCCGCGGCGGCCGCGACCAGCACCTTGCGCACCGCCACCGCCGGGCCGCCCGCGCGGTGCGCGCAGTCCCGTCCGAGCTGCACGCCGAGGACCGCGGGGATCAGCAACAGGGCGGGCCAGCCGCCACCGCTCGGCCCCGCGGGCACCGCCCCGAGCAGGGGCAGCGCAGGCAGCGGCCCGCCGACGACGGTGAACACGCTCAGCGATGCGTCGCCGAGGTGTGCGGTCGACCCGACGAGCATCGCCGCGCTCCCGACGGCGAGGTTCGGCAGGTACAGGATCGAGAGCAGGGTGAGGCCGAGTGCGCCGCCGAAGCCGTCACCGGCCTCGAGCAGCTCGCCCACCTCGACCCACGACGAGATCAGCGCCACCGCGGTCAGGGCCGCTCCGGACGCCAGCAGGGCCAACCCGGCCCTCAGCGCGGGCCTCGCGGACGCGCGCACCCACTCCGGGATTCCGAGCCGGGCACAGATCGGGCGCCACAGCTTGCTGCCCATCCCGATGACCGCACCGATCAGGTGCACGCCCAGCACCCAGGCGAAGGCCGCCAGCGCATTGGGCGGGGCCAGTGCGATCACCGACGACGCGTCCTTGATCACGGCCAACGCCAGCGCGGTGACCAGCAACGGACCGGCGAGCGCGGCGCCGAGCACCCAGAACTGTTCGTGTCGCGGGGTCTGCTCGGTGACGGCGTGCGCGCAGCCGCGCGCGACCGACCAGATCATCAGGATCGTCGGGACCAACGGCAGCACGCCGAGCGAGGCGCCGCCGATGGTGAGCTGCACCTGGTGCACGGCCAGCCAGCTCGCCGCGACGGCGCCGCTGGTGCCGGTGAGATCACTGTTCGCCGCGACCAGCGTCACGAGGATGCAGGCCGCGATCAGCGCCAGCGCGACGAGAGCCGGCCGCAACGCCACCGCGAGCAGGGTGCGAACCTGCTCGGGGTTCGGCGTCGGCCTCGGTGCCGCCGGTGTCCGCCGTCTGCTCGGACGGCGGAGGGTGTCGCTGCTGCGCAAGGAACTCATCTCCTCGAGGGTGACATCTGTGTTCGGGGCGGTCTGCCAGGCGCGCCGACAGGTCAGGAAACGACGACGCCCCCCGGCTCACCGGGGGGCGTCGGGCGCGGGTGTCGCTAGTCCGCGTCCCGCTTCGGGGCCGATCCGAAGGCCTGGGTGGGCGCGGCGGTGCCGTCGTCCGCGGCGGGCGCCGGGGTCTCGGGCGACTGCGGCGCGGCATCCTGCGGGCCGGACTGCGGCTGTCCGTAGCCCTGCGGCGCCTGGCCGTAGCCCTGCTGCGGCGGCGCGGGCGGGGCGTACGGGTTCGTGGGCGGCGCGTAGCCCTGCTGGCCGTAGCCACCGGGCTGCGGCTGTCCGTAACCGGGCTGCGGCTGGCCATAACCGGGCTGCGGCTGTCCGTAGCCGGGCTGCGACTGCGGCTGGCCCTGCGCCTGACCCGGTGCCTGCGGCTGGCCGTAGCCCTGGGGCGCCTGGCCGTACGGCTGGCCGGGGGCCTGCGGCTGGCCGTACCCCTGCGGCGGCTGGCCGTAGCCCTGCGGGTAGCCCTGGGGCGCGTAGCCGGCCGGCTTCGGGGCCGGCACCTTGAGCATGCCGAGCGAGAACAGCAGCACCGCCACCGCGACCACGGCCTGGACGAACGCCAGGATCAGGCCTGTGACGCCGCCGACGGCCAGCGAGACGCCCTCGGACAGGCTGAACATGAAGAACAACGCGATGAGGAATCCCACCACCGACGCGGCAGCGGCCGCGCCCTTGTACGGCTGCTCGGGCAGCAGCGACAGACCCGCCAGCAACCCACCGAAGAGCAGGAAGGCCAGCGCCAGGATCGGGTAGCCGGCCTCGAAGGAACTCTGCGTCAGGGTCTCGTCGCCGAAGGTGGTCACCTTCGCGAAGGGGGCGAACCCGAGCAGGAAGTTGATGACGGCGAGCCCCAGGACGCCGAGGGTGAGCAGGTAGAGCAGGCCCTTCGACCCGAGTCCCCCGGACGGCGGCTCGCCTGGACCGTATCCGGACCCTGCAGGCGTGAAAGTCATGACATCTCCTAGGGAGGGTCTGCATTGTGCGACTGGTCAATTCCTCAATGAACGCTAGCGCATTTCTCTGTGTGAACCCTGAGCCCGCGGCGCCCGCCCGTCGGACGAAAAGAACGAGGGGCACCTTCCCGCGCGGTGTGCGCGGGCAGGTGCCCCTCGTTCGGTGAGACCGGAGCGGCGCTTGGCCGCTCAGTTCACTCAGGCCTCGACGACCAGGCTCTGCAGGATCTCGCGCGCGAGAGCGGCGGTCTCGGACGGCGTCTTGCCGACCTTGACGCCTGCCGCCTCGAGGGCGTCCTTCTTGGCCTGCGCGGTGCCCGAGGAGCCGGAGACGATGGCGCCGGCGTGGCCCATGGTCTTGCCCTCGGGAGCGGTGAAGCCCGCGACGTAGCCGACGACCGGCTTGGTGACGTTGGCCTTGATGTAGTCGGCCGCACGCTCCTCGGCGTCGCCGCCGATCTCGCCGATCATCACGATGATCTTGGTCTCGGGGTCCTTCTCGAACGCCTCGATGGCGTCGATGTGGGTGGTGCCGATGACCGGGTCGCCGCCGATGCCGATGGCGGTCGAGAAGCCGTACTCACGGAGCTCGAACATCATCTGGTAGGTCAGGGTGCCGGACTTGGACACCAGGCCGACCGGGCCCTTGCCGGAGATGTTGGCCGGGGTGATGCCGACCAGCGCCTCGCCCGGGGTGATGATGCCGGGGCAGTTGGGGCCGATGATCCGGGTCTTCTTGCCCTTCTCGACGTTGTAGGCCCACGCGAACGCGGAGTCCTGCACCGGGATGCCCTCGGTGATGACCACGAGGAGCGGGATCTCCGCATCGATGGCCTCGACGATGGCGTCCTTGGAGAAGGCCGGGGGGACGAACGCGATGGAGACGTCCGCGCCGGTCTTCTCCATGGCCTCGGCGACGGTCGCGAAGACCGGCAGCTCGACGGCGGAACCGTCGGCGGCGGTGTGCGAGACGGTGGTGCCTGCCTTGCGGGCGTTGACGCCGCCGACGACCTGGGTGCCCGCCTTCAGCATCAGGGCGGTGTGCTTGGTGCCCTCGCCGCCGGTGATGCCCTGGACGATGACCTTGGAGTCCTTGGTCAGGAAGATTGCCATTGTTCTAGTCCCTTTACTTCGCTGCGAAGGCGAGTTCGGCGGCCTTGTCGGCGGCCTCGTCCATGGTGGCGACGACGGTCACCAGCGGGTGGTTGGCCTCGGCGAGGATGCGACGACCCTCTTCGACGTTGTTGCCGTCCAGGCGCACGACGAGCGGCTTGTTGGCCTCGTCGCCAAGGGTCTGCAGGGCGCCGACGATGCCGTTGGCGACCGCGTCACAGGCGGTGATGCCGCCAAAGACGTTGACGAAAACGCTCTTGACCTGGGCGTCGTTCAGGATGACGTCGAGGCCGGCGGCCATGACGGCTGCCGAGGCGCCGCCACCGATGTCGAGGAAGTTGGCCGGCTTGACGTTGCCGTGCTTCTCGCCCGCGTACGCGACCACGTCGAGGGTGGACATGACCAGACCCGCGCCGTTGCCGATGATGCCGACGGAGCCGTCGAGCTTGACGTAGTTGAGGTCGTTCTCCTTGGCCTTGAGCTCGAGGGGATCGGTGGCGTCCCGGTCCTCGAAGGCCTCGTGGCCGGGCTGACGGAAGCCGGCGTTCTCGTCCAGGGTGACCTTGCCGTCGAGGGCCAGGATCTGGTCATCGGGGGTGCGGACGAGGGGGTTGACCTCGACGAGGAGCGCGTCCTCCTTGATGAAGACCTCCCAGAGCTTCTGGATGGTCACGGCCGCGGCGTCGAGCACCTCGGCCGGGAGCTTGCCCGCCTCGGCGATGCTGCGCGCGAACGCGAGGTCGACACCCTTGACGGCGTCCACCGGGATCTTCGCGAGGGCGTCGGGGTTCTCCTCGGCGGTGACCTCGATCTCGACGCCACCCTCGACCGAGCACATGGCCAGGTAGGTGCGGTTCGTGCGGTCCAGCAGGAAGGAGATGTAGTACTCCTCGGCGATGTCACTCGCCTCTGCGACCAGCAGCTTCTTGACGACATGGCCCTTGATGTCGAGCCCGAGGATGGACTCGGCGTTCGCGACGGCCGCGTCGACGTCGGCGGAGTACTTCACGCCGCCGGCCTTGCCGCGGCCTCCGACCTTGACCTGCGCCTTGATCATCACGGGCTTGCCGATTTCCTCGGCAATCTCACGTGCGCCGGCGACAGTGTCGGTAACACGTCCTGCCGACGTGGGCACGCCGTGCTTGGCGAAGAGTTCCTTCGCCTGGTATTCGAAGAGATCCATCTGCTCACCGTCTCGTCAGTGTTGACGCCCGCTCGAGGGGTAAGAGCGGGTCCGTCCCGGACTTTATCTAGTTGAATCAATCGTCTATCGACCGCATTGATGCTATGTGGCATATCTCACGGCACAAGGGGGCGTGAGCGTCAGCTCACCGGCAATTTCGCCGAACCACCATGAAAGCGGTGACCGCGAGCAACACAACCGCAACGAGCCCGCAGACCGCCCCCGCCCCCATCGCGGGCTCCGCAACGCGAGCGCGTGTCAGTGGCCACCCCATCAGGTATACGGACATTCCGGACACCGCGCCGATCATCAGGGACGCGCCCCGCGCCGCCCTGGACCGCGTGGCGACGAGCACGGCAGCGACGATCACCACCGCGAGGAGTGCACGACCCCACAGATCCCAGCCCCACGGCCACTGCGCGAACGAGTCCGGGCCGAAGTCGCGACCGCGATACAGCGGCAAACCGAGAGCGGCCACCGACGCGAGCGCCGCGACCGAGCCGACGATCAGCACCGGCGGCTGGACGGGCACGTCGACCGAGGTGTCGATGCCGTCGCGCTCGGCCGACCCCGCGCAGAGCGCGAGGAGTCCGGTCGCGGCCGCCGCGACCGCGGACAGGGCGAGCAGCGCCGCGCCTGGGCCTGGCCCGACCCCCGGCAGGTCGCCCGCGACCACCAGCGCCTGCAGCGCCGCGGCGACCGCCATCACGTGAGCGGCCCACAGCACCCCGACCGCGGGGCGCACCAGGCCTGCGAACTCCGAGAGCAGCAGCCAGACGCAGGCGACCACCAGCACCACCCCCGCCAGCAGCACCACCCTGGTCGCCAGGATCCGCGGCTCCGGCACCCCGTCCGGAACCGACAACACGGGCAGGAGCGCCCCCACCGCGCCGAGCAACCCGGCCCCGATCCCGACCACGGCGGTGGCGACGTGCCAGCGCCCGACCCGAGCCCGCTCGGCCGCGGCCGCCCTCGCGCGGGCGGCGGACTTGGAGGTGCCCGCACTCGCGGGCGCCGCCGTGGCCGCGGCGGCGGACTGCGCCAGGAGTTGCGCCAGCCCGCGGCGCGCCCTTGCGGCCGCGGCGGCCGGGATCACACAGCCGACCGCGATGAGCACCGCGCACGCCGCGATCGCCACCACCGATCCGGGACCCACCGAGACGCCGTCGCCCGCCAGCAGGCCCGCGACCAGCCGCACGCCGACCGCACCGAGCGCCGCCACCGCGGCCCCGACGATGGCGCCGGCCGCACCAAGCGGCGAGATCGCGGCCAGTGCCGCGGCGACCACGATCAGCACCGCCACCCCGACCAGCCCGGCACCCAACGACATCGGGGCCGCGGACTCGATGACGGCAGGCACCAGGAGCACCGGGTCGGTCGATCTCAGCGGCGGCGCGAAGAGTGCCGCGGCGAGGACCACGGCGGCCCCCACCGCGAGAATCGAGAGTCCGGCGCCGATCCGGCGGCCGACACCCGCCCCGTCGTGATCCGGGTAGTCGGAGTGGCCGTAGCCGTCGGCGTTCGAGGCCCTCGCCGCCGCGACGAGTCCGAGCAACCCCGCCAGGACCGCGAGGACGTGCCCCGCCAGGATCACGTAGGCGCCGGGGCCCGCACTGAGGGACGCGGCGGTCAGCGGACGGAACAGCTCGAGCCGGTTCGCGTTGATCGGGTCGTCGAGGAGTTGGAGGTCGAGCACCACCAGCCCGACCGAGACACCGCCTGCGCCTGCCAACACCGTCCCCGCGACGGCAGGCCTGCGGCCCACCAGTGCCAGCACGGCCAATGCAGGCGCCAGTGTCGCGCAGACGAGTGCGGTGACGGCGGCAGCGGCGACGGCGGGCCCGGTCTCCTGGCGGATGACGCCGAGCACGGGGGCGACCGCCGTCGCGGCGACACCGAGCAGGGCGAGCACGACCGCCGCGATCGCGACCGGCCCCGGGCCGCGGGACGGCTCGGCCGAGCCGAACCCGTCCTGGGCGTCGATGCGTTCGGGCTTGGCCCGAGAACTGGTTCTGAGATCCGGTGAGGGCGCCACGCGGACAGACGCTAGTGGGTCATCGGCGTCGGTCTCGACCGAACTTCACAAGAATCCAGCTCGCCTCGTCACAGCCGCCTTCCGGCGTATTCCCAGGCCCGGCCGTAATCACTCTGTGATGCATCTCACATATCCCAACCAGATAGCGCTAGGAGTTGCGGCGCTCGCAACCGTTTCGTTACCGTCGCTTGGGTCAAAGTCACAGACAGATCACGAACAGGAAGGCGGCAAGTGTCCAGGCATCGCGCACCCTTCCAATCAAGCCGCTTCGCACCGCAGCAGCAGGCCGAAGAGGCCTCGACGACGGTTTACTCGATTTCCGCAGGTCACCCCGTAGTAGAGCCTCGCTACCAGGCCCCGGTCGAACCCAGCAGATCGAGCTTCGAATACGCAGGCGACAACGAGACCACGCAGACTTATTCGCATCGCGTGTCGGATCGTTACATCGGATCCGCGAATCTCGGAACACCGCGCTCCACGAACTACCGCTCCGCCTCGCTCGACCAGCTCGACACCTCTTACGAATCGGATCTCGCAGCTCCCGCTCGCCGCGGTGGAGCGCACCGGATCCCCACTCCCCCCACCGCCCTCAAGGGCCGCGCCGCAGTCATCGCGGTCGCCGCAGGCGCCGTCGTCGCCGCGGGCCAGGCCGGCCTGAGCGGCCCCAGCAGCGCCGACACCGCCGAGCTCAATCTGGCCTCGGACGACAGCTCCACGGGCAGCGCCGCCACCGCCGAGCCGCAGGCCGCCCAGTTCGCCGCCGACACGGCCGCGAATGCGGGCTCCCAGGCTCCGCAGGTCCTCAACATCGCGGCACCGACGGACCTCAGCCAGTTCTCGAACCTGCTCGCCAAGGGCCAGCGGTTCAGCGAGGAGCGTGCCGCCCGCGAGGCCGCCGCCCGTCGCCCCCTCTTCGTACTGCCCGCCGTCGGCTCCTACACCTCCGGCTACGGCGCCAGGTGGGGCACGCTGCACGCGGGCGTCGACATCGCGAACGCCATCGGCACCCCGATCTACGCGGTCGCCGACGGCGAGGTCATCGACTCCGGTCCCGCGCAGGGCTTCGGCATGTGGGTGCGGCTGCGGCACGCCGACGGCACCGTCACCGTCTACGGCCACATCGACTCGTCCAACGTCTCGGTCGGCCAGAAGGTCATGGCCGGCGATCAGATCGCACGGATGGGCAACCGCGGCTTCTCCACCGGCCCGCACCTGCACTTCGAGGTGCACCTCGGCGGCGAGAACAAGATCGATCCGCTGCCCTGGCTCGCGACCCGCGGCATCAGCCTCGGCGTCGAGCGCGACTAGGAACGACCCCCACCCCGGCATTCGTCCGGCGGAACGGCGCTGTCTGCATTAGCCTTTGGTGCGCCAGACTCCGTTGACGTCTACGTAGCAAGGGGTTCGCGTGAACTACTCCCGAGGGTCCGTCGTCATCGCCGCTCTCACCGGCGCAGTCTCGCTCGCACTGGCGCCCGGCGCTTCGGCCGCCACCTATCAGATCACCGCCATGCCACCGATCGGAACCGTGTACTCGGACAACCTGGTGACGCTCGCCATGGCCGTCAGCCCCGTCCCGGCAGGCGCGGATTCGACCACCCCGGTGCTGGTCCACATCACCGAACCGGACGGCGACGACCGGACCCTCACCGTCCCCCTGACCCTCGGCGGGGCAACGGTGGCCACCCGTGTCAACGAACCCGGACGGTACGTCGCGGTCTTCACGTTCGACGCGCCCGGCGGCGACCCGGCCACGACCACACTGCAGTTCGACGCCGTCCCGTCGCCGCTCGGGAGTTCCTCGTAGCGAGGACGTCACGCCGCTCGGGCTAGAGCTTGACCATGGGGACGCCGCCGATGAGCATCAGGCGCACCTTGCCCGCGGAGCCGAAGTCGACGGTGACCGTCGCCGTCGGCCCGCTGCCCTTGGTCTCCAACACCGTCCCGAGACCGTACTTGTCGTGGCTGACGCGATCGCCGACGGCGAGCACCAGGTGGTTGTTGCGAGCCCGGGCAGCACCAAAGCTCGGTGTGGCGTTGCCCGACCCGCCGTAACCCTGACCACCGCCGAAGCCGCCTCCGCCATAGCCCTGACCTCCGCGGGGTCGCCCGCCACCGATCGCGCCACCGGCGCCGGTACCCGGATCCTCCCGCCGCCAGTGCAGCAGGTCGGACGGGATCTCCTGCAGGAACCGTGATTCCGGGTTGGTGATCGGCTGACCCCACGCCGAGCGCATGATCGCGCGGGTGAGGTACAGACGATGCCGGGCCCTTGTGATGCCGACGTAGGCCAGCCTGCGTTCCTCGGACAGCTCTGCCGGGTCGCCGAGCGCGCGCATGTGCGGGAACTGGCCGTCCTCCCAGCCGGTCACGAAGACCACCGGGAATTCGAGGCCCTTCGCGGTGTGCAGGGTCATCAGGGTCACCACGCCGTCGCCGTTGTCTGGCAACTGGTCGGAATCGGCCACCAGTGACACCCGCTCGAGGAACGCGGCGAGCGAGCCCGGGTCCGGCTCGCCCTCGGTGGGGTCGAGCTCGCCGTCGGACGCGGCAGCGAGCGCACCCTCGAGGCTCTCGTCGATCTCCGTCTCCACACCGGCGGCATTGCGTGCATCGGAGCTGAATTCCTGCGCAACGCTGACCAACTCGTTGAGGTTGTCCAGTCGCGCGCCGTCCTGCGGATCGCTGCTCGCCTCGAGCTCCGCCCGGTAACGGGTCCGGTCGAGAACGGCCTCGACCACCTCGCCGATGTCGATCAGCCCGGTGTCGTCGGGCTGCATCGTCTCCCGGATGTCGTCCATCATCTCGAGGAACGCCGAGATCGCCTTCTGCGAGCGGGTGTTCAGCAGCGGCACCACACCGTCCGCCGCGTCCCGCAGCGCCTGCGCGAAGCCGACGCCGCGCTGCTCCGAGTGCACGGCCACGCAGGCCTCGGCACGGTCGCCGATGCCGCGGCGCGGGGTGTTGAGGATCCGGCGCAGGCTGACCGTGTCGTCGGGGTTCTGCAGCACCCGCAGGTACGCGACCACGTCGCGAACCTCCTTGCGCTCGTAGAACCGGACGCCGCCGACCACCTTGTACGGCAGGCCGAGGCGGATGAAGATCTCCTCCAGCGCCCGGGACGAGTTGTTGGTGCGGTAGAACACCGCGACCTCACCGAACTTCGCGTCGCCCGCGTCCACCAGCTTGTCGATCTCGGAGGCGACGAAGTAGGCCTCGTCGTGCTCGTTGTCGGCGACGTAGCCGGTGATCAGCTCGCCCTCGCCGGAGTCGGTCCACAGCCGCTTCTCGCGCCTGCCGGTGTTGCGGGAGATCACCGCGTTCGCGGCCGACAGGATGTTCTGGGTGGATCGGTAGTTCTGTTCGAGCAGGATGGTCCTGGCGTCGGGGTAGTCGCGCTCGAACTCCTCGATGTTGCGGATCGTGGCGCCGCGGAACGCATAGATCGACTGGTCCGCGTCGCCGACCACGCACAGCTCGGCGGGCGGGACCTGGGCCCCGGTGTCCGCGACCCCTCCGACCAGCTCGCGCACCAGCACGTACTGCGCATGGTTGGTGTCCTGGTACTCGTCGACCAGCACGTGCCGGAACCGACGCCGGTAGTACTCGGCCACCTGCGGGAAGTTCTGCAGCAGCGCGACGGTCTCGCCGATCAGGTCGTCGAAGTCCATCGCGTTGGCCGCGCGCAGTCGAGCCTGGTAGTGGCCGTACACCTTCGCGACCAACCGGACCAGCTCGTTCGGATCCTTGTCGGCGTCGGCCGCGGCCCGCTCCGGGTCGATCAGCTCGTTCTTGAGGTTCGAGATGTGCGTGGCCAGCAGTCGCGCGGAGTACCGCTTCGCATCGATCTCGAGGTCCTTCGAGATCATCGTCAGCAGCCGGCGCGAATCGTCCGCGTCGTAGATGGTGAAGTTCGAGTTCAACCCCGGCAACAGCGCGGCCTGCATCCGCAGGATCCGCACGCAGCTCGAGTGGAAGGTCGAGACCCACATGTTGTTGGCCCGGGGACCGACGAGGTGCGCCACGCGCTCGCGCATCTCCGCGGCGGCCTTGTTGGTGAACGTGATCGCCAGGACCTGTCCGGGCGCCACGTCCCGCTCGGCGAGCAGATACGCGATGCGACGGGTCAGCACGGCGGTCTTCCCCGAGCCCGCCCCCGCCACGATCAGCAGCGGCGAACCGGCGTGCACCACTGCCTCGCGCTGCTGCGGGTTGAGTCCCTCGAGGAGGGCCGCCGAAGGGGTACGGGGCGCTGCCTGCACAAAGCGTGCCTGAGCTGCTGCTGAGAAAGTGTTCATCGTCTGTCAACGCTACCGCCGCGCACCGACAGCGGCGCCCCCGGACCGGCCCCCGCCCCCGCCGATGGTCAGCCCCTCGCACCCGTGGCAAACTGTGATTCCTGATCTGACACGAGGAGAAATACACATGGGCGGCTCAGTTCCATCGGATGCCACCGACCCCGACCTCCCCACCAGCGAGGCCGAGATCGAGGAGCTCCGACTGGAGATCGACCGACTGGACGCCGAGATCCTCGCCGCGATCAAGCGCCGCAGCGAGGTCTCGCAGATCATCGGCCGCACCCGGATGGCCTCCGGCGGCCCCCGCCTCGTGCACAGCCGCGAGATGAAGGTTCTCGAGCGCTTCAGCGACCTCGGCCAGGAGGGCCACACCCTGGCGATGCTGCTGCTGCGCCTCGGCCGCGGCCGGCTCGGCCAGTAGGACCGGAGCCAACCGCTACTGGAGCGCGATGTACTTGGTCTCCAGGTACTCCTCGATGCCCTCGCTGCCGCCCTCGCGTCCGAACCCGGAGGACTTGACGCCCCCGAACGGCGCGGCGGCGTCGGAGATCACGCCCCTGTTGACGCCGACCATCCCGGTCTCGAGCGCCTCCGCCACCCGCAGCGCCCGATCCAGGCTCTGCGTGTAGATGTAGGCGGCCAGCCCGTACTCGGTGTCGTTGGCGGCGGCGATGCCCTCCTCCTCGGTGTCGAACCCGGCGATCGCGGCGACCGGACCGAACACCTCCTCGCGCAGGATGCGGGCCTCGACGGGCACGTCCGCCAGCACCGTCGCCGGGTAGAAGTAGCCCGGCCCGCCCGGCGCCTGGCCGCCGAGTCGCACCTGCGCCCCCACCGCGACCGCGTCCCGCACCAGCTCGCTGACGGTGTCGAGCTGGGCGGGGTTGATCAGGGGTCCGAGCTTCGAATCCGGATCGGTGCCGGGACCGAGGGTCATCGACCGCATCCGCTCGGTCAGCCTGGCACTGAACTCCTCGCGTACCGAGTTCTGCACGTGGAATCGGTTCGCCGCGGTGCAGGCCTCGCCACCGTTGCGCAGCTTGGCCAGCATCGCCCCGTCCACCGCTGCGTCCAGATCCGCGTCGTCGAACACGACGAAGGGCGCGTTCCCACCGAGCTCCATCGAGGTGCGCAGCAGCCCCTTCGCGGACTGCTCGATCAGCTTGCGCCCGACTCCGGTTGACCCGGTGAAGGTGAGCTTGCGCAGCCGCGGATCGTCGATCAGCGGCTCGGTCAGCGCGCCAGCGTTCGAGGTCGGCAGCACCGACAGGACGCCGTCGGGCAGCCCGGCGTCGGCGATGAGCTGTCCGAGCAACAGCATGGTCAGCGGCGTCTCGGCGGCGGGTTTGACGATCATCGTGCAGCCCGCGGCGAGGGCGGGCCCGATCTTGCGGGTCCCCATCGCCAGCGGAAAATTCCACGGGGTGATCGCCAGGCACGGCCCGACCGGGGCCTTGCCGACCAGGATCCGGCCGGTGCCCGCCGGGGCATGGGTGTAGCGGCCCGCGATCCGCACCGCCTCCTCGCTGAACCAGCGGAAGAACTCGGCGCCGTAGGCCACCTCGCCCTTGCTCTCGGCCAGCACCTTGCCCATCTCCAGCGTCATCAGCAGGGCGAAGTCATCGGCGCGGGCGGTGATCGCCTCGAACACCGCCCGCAGGATCTCGCCGCGCTTGCGCGCCGGGGTGGCCGCCCACTCGCGCTGGGCGGCCGCCGCCACGTCGAGCGCGAGCAGGCCGTCGGCGGGGCCTGCGTCCGCGACCTCGGCGAGGGGCTCGCCGGTCGCGGGGTTGACCACCGTGAACGTCGCGCCGCCTGCCGCGTCCACCTGTTTGCCGCCGATCCAGAGCTTCGTGGGAACCGACTCGATCAGAGTTCGCTCGTCCATGGCTCCATACTGCCCGCCCGCGCGCGTATTGGAAGGCCCCGTCGAGCGTGCAGGTTCCGTCGGGTCGGCCGAGTGGGCCCGCCCGTGGGTGCACACTCGGCGAACCGGCCGGACACGATCGATCAAGGAGTGCCCGCACCGGGAAGCGCTGAGCGCCGCCGGTTCTCCCCCACTAGTCTCGACGTATGAGTCTCGACATCACCGCCACGGCCGCCTGGCAGGAGCTTCGCGCGCACCACGACGAGGTCGGGACACGACACCTGCGCGAGATCTTCGCCGAGGACCCCAAGCGCGGCAGCGAGCTCACGGTGACGGCAGGCGATCTCTACATCGACTACAGCAAGCACCGGGTCGAACGCGAGACCCTGCGGTTGCTGATCGAACTGGCCCGCGCGGCCGGGGTCGAGGAGCGCAGGGACGCGATGTTCCGGGGCGATCACATCAATACCTCCGAGGACCGCGCCGTCCTGCACACGGCGCTGCGACTGCCCGCCGACGCGACCCTGGTGGTCGATGGCCAGGACGTGGTCGCCGATGTCCACGAGGTGCTCGACCAGATGGGGCGCTTCACCGATCGGCTGCGCTCGGGCGACTGGCGCGGGGCCACCGGTGAGCGCATCACCACCGTGGTCAACATCGGCATCGGCGGTTCCGATCTGGGTCCGGTGATGGCGTACCGGGCGCTGCGGCACTACGCGGATGCAGGCATCGCGGCGCGGTTCGTCTCCAACATCGATCCCTCCGACCTGGTGAGCAAGCTGGCCGGTCTCGACCCGGCGACCACGCTGTTCATCGTCGCCTCGAAGACCTTCTCCACCCTCGAGACCCTCACCAACGCAACGGCGGCCAGGCGTTGGGTCACCGCGGCCCTCGGCGAGGACGCCGTCGCCAAGCACTTCGTCGCCGTGTCCACCCACGCCGAGCGGGTGTCCGATTTCGGTATCGACACCGACAACATGTTCGGCTTCTGGGACTGGGTCGGCGGACGCTATTCCGTGGACTCGGCCATCGGGCTGTCGCTGATGTGTGTGATCGGCAAGGAGGGGTTCGGCGAGTTCCTCGAGGGCTTCCACACCATCGACCGGCATTTCGCGACCGCCCCGCTCGAGAACAACGCGCCGGTGCTGCTCGGCCTCATCGGCCTCTGGTACTCGAGCTTCTTCGACTCCGATTCGCGTGCGGTGCTGCCCTACTCCAACGACCTCGGCCGGTTCGCGGCCTACCTGCAGCAGCTCACCATGGAGTCGAACGGCAAGTCGGTGCGCGCCGACGGATCCCCGGTGACCACCCCGACCGGCGAGATCTTCTGGGGCGAGCCGGGCACCAACGGCCAGCACGCTTTCTACCAGTTGCTGCACCAGGGCACCCGGCTCTCCCCTGCCGACTTCATCGGATTCGCCGAGCCGACAGACGATCTGCCGACGCTCGACGGCACCGGCAGCATGCACGACATCCTGATGAGCAATCTGTTCGCCCAGACCAAGGTCCTTGCGTTCGGCAAGACCGCGGAGGAGATCGCGGCCGAGGGCACCGCACCGGAACTGGTGCCGCACAAGGTGATGCCCGGCAACCGGCCGTCGACCACCATCCTCGCGCCCCGGATCACCCCCTCGGCACTCGGCCAGCTGATCGCGCTGTACGAGCACCAGGTCTTCGTCGAGGGCGTCGTGTTCGGCATCGATTCCTTCGACCAGTGGGGCGTCGAGCTGGGCAAGACCCAGGCCCTCGAGCTCGGCCCGATCCTCACCAACCCCGAAGCCCCTGCGGAGCAAGCCGATTCGTCCACCGACACCCTGGTGCGGTGGTACCGCAGCAGGCGCGGCCGCGCGGTCTGAGGTCCGCCCGGCTCGCCCTAGGCGACGTGACCGTGGGGCAGCAGGTGGGTCCACGCGTCGGTGATGCGCACCGCGCCCCGTCGGTACGCGACGCGGGCGGCGAGCTCGTTCTCGTCGAGCCAGCGCAGCGCGGCCACTCCCCGGCTCACTGCCGCGGCCGCCGCCGCATAGGCCCAGAGACTGTCCTCGGTGATCACCGTGACGCCGTCCAATCCGCCGTCGGCGTCCCACTCCGCCAGCACCGCGGGGCGTGCTGAGGCCATCGACTTCCCGGTGAGCACCTCGATCGGCGCGCCTGCCCCGATCTCCACCTGCCACCCCCCGATCGGGCAGTGCCCCGCGGTCGAGATGGTGTCGCCGATCCGGACCAGGACGCCGCATTCGAGCGTGCCCGCGGCGGCCTGGGCGGCCCGGTCCGCGACGCCCGCCTTCGCGGTGTCCGTGATGTCGAAGTAGACCCCGAACGGGGCGAAAACCGTGTCGCCGTCGAGCCGGACGTCCTCGAATGTGCATTCGGGGTGGATCGGAGGCACCCGCCGCGGGTCCGCCGTGTCACGGGCGAGCGGGTCGACGGCGCCGCCGGTCATCCGGGCGGCCCACAACGCTGCCCGGATCAGCGCGGTGAGTCGACGGCTGATCTTGACCGGCATGCCCTGGGAGAGGTTGACGGCATGGATCTCGGCATCGCCGCGGGTCAGGTCGCAGACGGCACGGACGTCGGCCAGGGAGGCCTCTGCGATGTCCGCCGCAGCGTGGAGCGCCGCCCCTTCGGTCACCCGGACCTCCACCTCGCTACCCCAGGTGTGCCATTGAATGCTCGGAACCATGATCGTGCTCCACGGATCGGCCGCCAACGCGGCGGGTCTGCTGAAACCAGTATGCGCCAGGTTTCTGAGCTGGGACTGAGCGAATTTTCCTGCCGCCGCGATCCAATTGCCCGAAGGCCTGGATTTGCATGCGACTCACGGTTACAGTTACCTGAACATCGAGACACCGCGGCCGGAACGCCGCACCGAAGAGACGATGCCGTGCGCGATCGCCTCAGCAACGACAGCGACAGCGGGAGTAGCCATGACACTGACGACAGCGACCGATCGATCCGATCAGGCCCGGTACGACGAGTCCCTGACGATGCTGTCGGAAGCCTCGGTGCACAAGCACTTCGATCCCTTCGAGGACATCGACTGGGATTCGCCCGAGTTCGCGGTGATCCCGAACGACCCCAGGTGGGTCCTCCAGAAGGAGAGCGACCCCCTCGGCAGCCATCCGTGGTACCAGGCGCTGCCACTGGAAAAGCAGATCGAGATCGGCATGTGGCGGCAGGCCAACGTCGCCAAGGTCGGCCTGCAGTTCGAGAACATCCTGATCCGCGGGATGATGCAGTACGTCTTCTCGCTGGAGAACGGCTCCGCCGAGGCCCGGTACTGCACCCACGAGAGCATCGAGGAGTGCAACCACACCCTGATGTTCCAGGAGATGGTCAACCGGATCGGCAAGGACACCCCCGGCATGGGGCCGCTGATGCGCTTCGTCTCGCCGTTCCTCCCGCTGGCGGGCTCGACGCTGCCGGTGATCTTCTTCATGGGCGTCCTCGCGGGCGAGGAGCCGATCGACCACATCCAGAAGGCCGTGCTGCGTGAGGACGGCGTCATCCACCCGATCATGAAGGGCGTCATGGCGATTCACGTCGCCGAGGAGGCCAGGCACATCTCCTTCGCGCACCAGTTCCTGCGTCGGCGCGTCCCGAAGATGTCGAAGGTCGGGCGGTTCTTCGCCTCGCTGGCGATGCCGATCATCATGCGCATCCTGTGCGACGTCATCGTCATCCCGCCGAAGCAGTTCTGGCGCGAGTTCGACATCCCGAAGCAGGCCAAGAAGGACCTGTTCTGGGACACCCCCGAGGCGCGCCAGACCCTGCGTGACTACTTCGCGGACGTGCGGATGCTGGCCACCGACAGTGGGCTGATGAACCCCGCGTCGCGCCTGGTCTGGAAGGGCCTGAAGATCGACGGCAAGACCTCGCGCTACCGCAGTGAGCCGGTCCGCAGCGCCGCCTGACCAGACCCCCAGATCGGAAGCTGTTCGCAATGCCCCATGTCGTCACCCAATCCTGCTGCAGCGACGCCTCCTGCGTGTACGCCTGCCCCGTCAACTGCATCCACCCGACGCCGGACGAGCCCGACTTCCTGACGGCGGAGATGCTGCACATCGACCCGGCCTCGTGCGTCGACTGCGGTGCCTGCATCTCCGCGTGCCCGGTGGACGCGATCGTCCCGCACTCGAAGCTCTCGGAGTCCCAGCAGCCGTTCCTGACGATCAACGCGGACTTCTACAAGGAGCCGCGCCCCCGGCCGGTGCTGGCGCCCGTCGTGCCCGCACCCGAGGTCCGCCGCGACCGGGGTCCGCTGCGGGTGGCGATCGTCGGGGCCGGCCCGGCCGCGATGTACGCCGCCGACGAGCTGCTCACCCAGCCCGGGGTCCAGGTCAATGTCTTCGACCGGCTCCCTGTGCCGCACGGCCTGGTCCGCGCGGGCGTCGCGCCCGATCACCAGAAGACCAAGCAGGTCTCCCGGTTGTACGACAAGATCGCGGCCCAGCCGGGATTCGAGTACTTCCTGAACGTGGAGGTCGGTGAACACCTGACCCACGACGAACTGCTCGCGCATCACCACGCCGTGATCTACGCGGTCGGCGCCTCGACCGACCGCGGCCTCGGGATCCCCGGCGAGGACCTCCCCGGCTCGACCTCCGCGACGAACCTGGTGGCCTGGTACAACGGCCATCCCGACCACGCCGACGATCACTTCGACCTGTCCCACCGACGGGCCGTCATCATCGGAAACGGCAATGTCGCACTCGATGTCGCGCGGATACTGACCGCGGACCCCGACCGTCTCGCCGCCACCGACATCGCCCCCGCCGCCCTCGAGGCGCTGCGCGGCAGCCGGATCGAGGAGGTGGTGATCGTCGCGCGGCGCGGAATCGCCCAGTCCGCCTTCACGGTTCCCGAGTTCACCGGCCTTCTCGACGCCCCCGACATCGACGTGGTGGTCCGCCCCGACGAGATGGTGCTCGACCCCACGAGCGAGCGCCTCGCCCGTGACGGCGAACTCTCGCACGCGGTGGATCAGAAGCTGACGCTGCTCCGGTCCACCGGACGCGAGGGCGAGCCGGGCCGGGAGCGGCGCCGGATCTCGCTGCGTTACCTGTTGTCCCCCACCGCGATCAGCGGCGACGACCGGGTCACCGGCGTCGAGCTCGCCCGCAACGTGCTGACCGTCGGGGAGGACGGCGGGGTGCGGGTCGAGTCGACCGGCGAGACGGAACGACTGGAGGCAGGCCTCGTCCTCACCTCGATCGGGTACCGAGGGGTGCCGATCGCGGGGGTGCCGTTCGATCATTCGGCCGGGGTGATCCCCAATGCCGGCGGGCGGGTGCTCGACGGACCGGGCGGCTCCGTGCTCACGGGCGCGTACGCCACCGGCTGGATCAAGCGCGGGCCGAGCGGGTTCATCGGCACGAACAAGTCCTGCGCGCAGGAGACCGTGACCCGGCTCGTCGACGATTTCAACTCGGGTCGGCTGCGCGAGCCCCGGTCGACCGCGACCGCGCTGAACCGACTGGTGCGGGAGCGACAGTCGGCGGTGATCGACCGCGCGGGATGGAAACTGATCGACGAAGCCGAACGCAGCAGGGGCGCCGAGCGGGGCCGCATCCGCGAGAAGATCACCGACCAGGCCGAGCTCGCGCTCATCGCCGGTGCGGCAGGCCGGGGAACCGAGACGTCCGTCCTCGGGCGGCTCCGCCTGCGCCGCCAGGCACTGGCCAACTCACCCCAGCAGTCGACGTAGCCCCCACTCGAACTGCTCGGCGGAGATCCAGTCCGCCATCACCCCGGCGGTGGCCGCGGTCCGCGGCCACCGCTCGGCATCGACTGCGTCGAAACCGGTGCGGCGCTGCGCGACCCGGTCCGCCTCCGCCGCGAGCGGCGGTCGGCCGTCCGTCTCGGCCACCTCCAGCGCGACCGACCCGACGACGTGCACGATCACCAGGTAGGTGGCGCGGGCCGCCTCCTCGGGGTCGAGACCGCCGTCGGCGAGGGCCTCGAGCAGCCGCTCCCCCACCTCGAGGGCGGCCGGGCCGTTCATCGGTGCGGTCATCAGCAGCCGCGCCACCGCAGGATGCTCGAGCAGCCGCAGGCGCAGCGCGGTGCCGAAGGCCACGATCCGGTTCCGCCAGTCCGCGGTCGGCCCCGCGAGCAGGCTCGCATCGGCCTGACCGAGCACCCGCTCGGCGACCTCGCGCTCGAGGTCCGCGCGGCTCGCGACGTAGGTGTAGACGGCGTTCGGATTCACCCCGAGCCTGCCGGCGACCGACCGGATCGACAGCGCATCGCCGCCGCCCTCGTCCAGGATCTCCAGCGCCGTGTCCACCACCTGCTCCCGGGTGAACGCGCGCCTGGCCGGGCGCTCCCGCCGACCCGTTGACTCCCGCTCCGACACGGCGTTGACTGTACCCCGTACAGCTAACTGTACGGTGTCCAGCCAGAGGGAGTGAGTCGATGATGCGCACATCCGATCGCCACAGCCGCCACCTGACCGCAGGCCTCCTCGTCGCCGGAGCCCTGGTTCTCAACGTCGCGTTCGCCGGGCTGGGTGCGGCCTTCGACTATCCCGACGTCCTCACCCGGCCTGCGGGGCAGACCCTGGCCGAATTCAGGGCCGACCAAGCCGAGATCGTCGCGTGGTTCGCCCTGCTCTGCGCGGGAGCCGCGCTCCTGACGCCGATCGCGCTGCGGGTGGGACGGCTCGGCGACTCGGCGCTGCTCCGCGCAAGCATCCCGGTCGGGATCGCCGCCTCGGCGGTCCAACTGACCGGGCTCGCCCGCTGGCCGCTGTTGGTGCCCTTCCTCGCCGCGCGGGCGGAAACGGATGCCGGCGCCACGCACGTGTTCACGACTGTGAACACCGTGCTCGGCGTCGTCGTTGGCGAGACCATCGGCTACGCACTCACCGCGGCGTGGACCGCCATGGTCGCGACGGCACTTCACCGGTCACTGGCCGGAACCTGGTTCACCGCATTGGGATTCGGCGCCGCCACCCTGATCGCCGCAGGCATGTTCGCGCCGCTGGACCTGCCGGGAGCCGCACTGGCGAACTTCGCCGGGTACCTGTTGTGGAGCGCCTGGTTGGTGACATTCGCGGCGCTGCTGGCCTTCGGACGCCGAACGCCGGAACCCGAACCGGCCTATGGTGGATCGCGGAACCCGCAGTCCCCTAGGAGTGGAGTTCACTGATGAGCGAACAGGACATCCTCGCGAGCATCCGCCGACTCGTCGACGCCGAGCACCAACTGCGCGCGAAGACCGAGGCGGGCGACCTCGATCCCGAGCAGGAACAGACACAGCTGGCCGCCATCGAGGAGACCCTCGACCAGTGCTGGGACCTGTTGCGCCAGCGCCGGGCCCGCATCGACGCGGGCCTGCCGCCGGACGAGGTACCGGTCAGCCCCGCAGGCCAGGTCGAGGGTTATCTGCAGTAGCCGACAGGCCGCACGGCTAGAGGAAGCGCCCCGTCAGCCCGGTCGGCAGCAGACGGAGCGCAAGATCGATCGGTCGCCACGGCCAGCCGGGCACGACGGCCCTCCTCGGCTCCCGTTCGATCGCCTTCACCATCGACCGCACCCCTGCGACGGTGTCGGCCATCAGCGGCGTCTTGGCCACCTTTTCGTTGATCGGGGTCCGGATGTAGCCGGGCAGGATGGTGGTGACGCAGATCGGACTGCGCGAGAGTTCCGCGGCGAGCCCCTCCCCGATCGCGGACACCGCCGCCTTGCTCGCCGAGTAGGCGGTCTGCGCCTTCGGTAGTCCGCGCACCGCGCTCATCGAGGACACCAGCACCAGATGGCCCGCGCCACGAGCGCGGAACAACTCCATCGCGGCCTCCGCCTGCGCGAGCGCACCGACGAAGTTGGTCTGCGCGGTCTCCAGATTCGCCTCGGGCTTTCCTGTGCCGATCGGCGCACCCTTACCGAGCCCAGCGTTGACGACGATCCGGTCGAGCCCGCCCAGTTCGTCGTCGAGCTCGCCGAACACGCGGGACACCGCGCGGTGATCGTTGACGTCGAGGGTCCGAACCGCGACCCTGATCGACGGGTGCGCGGCGAGCAGTTCCCCGCGCAGGTCCTCGAGCCGATCGATGCGGCGGGCACACAGCGCGAGATCGCGCCCCTTGGCGGCGAACTGACGCGCCATCTCCGCGCCGAGCCCGGAACTGGCGCCGGTGATCAGGATCGTGGTTCGCGTCTTCGCCGTGGGGGTCACAGCGGACGAGCCTAGCGCCGCGGCAGGGTCATCGCCGGGTGCGCACGTGCGCCCGCTCGCCCTGCGGCCCGAACAGGCTCAGGATCTCCGCGGGCTCGGGGCCGGGGTTGCCGAACCAGTGCGGGACGCGGGTGTCGAACTCCGCCACCTCGCCCGGCATCAGGATCACGTCGTGCTCGCCGAGCACCATCCGCACCCGACCGGACAGGACGTAGAGCCACTCGTAGCCCTCGTGCGTCAACAGCCGGGGCTCCACCGACGGAGTGCCGGGCGGGAAGACGTGCTTGAAGGCCTGGATCCCGCCCGGCCTGCGGGTCAGCGGGATGATGGTGACGCCGTTGCGGCTGATCGGGCGGGGGTGGATCCGCGGGTCGCCGGTCGCGGGCGCGTCGACGAGCTCGTCGAGGGGCAACTGGTGTGCGCGGGCCAGCGGGAGCAGCAGTTCCAGAGTCGGCCTGCGCTGCCCGGATTCGAGTCGCGAGAGGGTGCTCACCGAGATCCCGGTGCTCTCGGCGAGCTGTGCCAGCGTCGCGCCGCGCTGCCTGCGGATCGCCCGCAGTCGCGGCCCTACCGCGCCGAGGACGTCGTCGAGCGCGTGTGGGTCGTCGGACATGCGCCCATTTTGCCACTTTCGCAACACAGCTTGCGCGAATCAATCCGCGGCACGGACAGTGCAACGACGAGGCGAACGAACGGAGGAGACGACGGTGGAGCAGAAGTACGACGTGGTGATCGTCGGCGGCGGTGCGGCCGGACTCAGCGGGGCGGTGGCGCTGACCCGCGCCCGGCGCTCGGTTCTGGTGATCGATGCGGGCGAGCCGCGCAACGCCCCCGCGGCGCACGCGCACAACTACCTGACCCGCGAGGGCACCCCGCCCGCCGAGCTGCTGACGGCTGGCCGGGCCGAGGCACGGGGATACGGCGCCGAGTTCGTGAGCGGCACCGTGACCTCGGCCAGGGCCACCGGCGGCGAGGGCTTCCGCGTGGAACTCGCCGACGGCGTTGCCGTGTCGGCCCGCAGGCTGCTGGTGGCCACGGGCCTGGTGGACGAACTGCCGGACGTGCCGGGCGTCGCCGAGCGCTGGGGTCGCGAGGTGCTGCACTGCCCGTACTGCCACGGCTGGGAGGTCCGCGACCGGGCGATCGGGATCCTGGCGACCGGCCCGATGGCCGCGCACCAGGCGCTGATGTGGCGGCAGTGGAGCGCGGACATCACCGTGTTCCTGCACACCGCGGCCGAGCCGAGTCCCGAGGAGCTCGAGCAGTTCGACGCCCGCGGCATCGTGGTCGTCCGCGGCGAGGTCGCAGGCCTCGAGGTCGACGACGACCGGTTCACAGGGGTCCGCTTGGGCACCGGCGAGCGCGTGCCGCGTGACGCGATCGTGGTCGCCCCGCGCTTCGAGGCCCGCGCCGGGTTCCTGCGTGAGCTCGGCCTCGAACCCACCGAGCAGGAGATGGCCGGGCACGTGATCGGCAGCTACATCGCCGCCGACCCGATGGGCGCCACCGCGGTCCAAGGGGTGTGGGCGGCGGGCAACGTCTCCGACCTCAAGGCCCAGGTGATCGTGGCGGCCGCCGCGGGGCTGAACGCGGGCGCGGCCATCAACGCCGATCTCATCGCGGAGGACACCCGGCTCGCGGTGACCGCCCACCGGCAGTCGGAGGATCCGGCGCCAGGTGGCCCGATCAGCGTGGACGACGAACGGGCATGGGAGGAGCGCTACCGCTCGAGGTCAGGGGTCTGGAGCGGTAGCCCGAACCCCCACCTCGTGACCGAGGCCGCCGAACTGACGCCGGGTACCGCGCTCGACGTCGGCGCGGGCGAAGGAGCCGACGCGCATTGGCTGGCCGAACGCGGCTGGCGGGTGACAGCGGTGGACTTCTCGACCACGGCGCTGCAGCGGGCGGCCGCGCGCGCCGAGGCCCTCGGCGCGGACGTGGTGCGCCGGCTGAACTGGGTGCACGCCGACCTGACCGCCGAGCCGGTCGAGGGTCGCTTCGACCTCGTCACCGCGCACTTCATGCACCTGCCGGAGCCGCAGCGCGGTGTCCTGTACGCCCGGCTGGCGGCGGCCGTCGCGCCGGGCGGGAACCTGCTCATCGTCGGGCATCATCCGTCCGACCTGCAGACCACCGTGCCGCGACCACCGGTGCCGGAGCTGTTCTTCACCGCGGAGGAGCTCGCGGGCGCGCTCGACCCCGACGAGTGGGACATCGTGGCGGCCGAGGCCAGGGCGCGCACGGCGACGGATCCCGACGGCAGGGAGGTCACCATCCACGACGCGGTCCTGCGCGCCCGCAGGCGCCCCTGACCGTCGCTCACCGGACCAGAGCCCGGGAGCTTGACGAGAACATAGGTACACCCCCGAACGAGCGGCGGGCACCGCTCCGACGCCTCCCATTTCTGGGTGGTGTCGGGCGGTGCCCGGTGGGTTTCGCTTCAGGCGGCGAAGGGGAGTTGGTTGCGCCGGTTGTGTGCCGGCATGGGTTGTCGCCTTGGGTCGATCCAGGTGGGTGGGGTGAACCAGGGGTGGCCGTCGTCTTTGCTGATGTGGACTGTCCAGTCGCCGCGGTGGATGGTGGTGTGGTGGAAGCGGCAGAGCAGTACCAGGTTTGACAGGTTGGTTGGCCCGCCGTTGGACCAGTGCTGAATGTGGTGGCCTTCGGTCCAGGCGGCGGGTCGTCCGCAGCCGGGGAAGGCGCAGCCGCAGTCACGAGAGTTCAGGGCGCGGCGGAGTTTGCGGGGGATCAGGCGGGTGGTGCGTCCGACGTCGAGGGGGTTGCCGTCGGTGTCCATGGTGATGGGGGTGATGTCGGCGTCGCAGGCGATTTGGGCGGCGAGGTCGAGGGTGATGGGTCCGAGCCACGGCATCCAAGCGGGTCCACGCCGTCGGCCCCGGTTGTGTTGGTGGTGGTTGTCGGTGGTGGCGGCGAGGTCGTCGGCGTCGACGAAGACGTTGATGTGGGGTCGTTCGCCGCCTTCGGTGGGTGCCTGTCCGGAGTTCAGGTATGAGCCGACGATGTGGGTGAGGGCGTCGGCGCGGCGCTGGGCGGGGGTGCGTTGGTCTCTGCCGGTTTGTCCGTCGCGGTTGTCGGCCCCGGGGCGTGGCTTGGACAGCGCAGACAAGGCGGTGAGGAGCGCTTCGCCGGAGGCGGCATCGAGGTGTCCTTTGAGACGGACGCGGCCGCCGAGTCCGGGTGAGGCGTGGAATTCGTTGAGTTCGGGGTTTTCGGAGTCGGGGTTCTTCTTGTCGCCGTTGAGGATCAGTTCGAGTGCCTTGGCGCGGCGGGCGAGGGTCGTGGAGTCTTCGGTGCGGGCGGCGTAGAGCAGGTAGCGGGCGCAGGCTTGGGTACGGGTGTCGTGAGGACCGAAGATGATCGAGTCGACGCCGGGCTGATCACCGGCGCGCTCATCGTGGCCAGCGCCGTCGCCAGCCGCGTCAGAGTCGGGGTCACCATCGCCCACAGTTGAGGCGACGCCGGTGCAGTCCTCGGCTCTCCCATCCTCAGCTGCGGCAGCCTTCGGGTCGGCCGGAGATTCGCCGTCGGGCACCTTGGCGAGGAGTTCGACGATCACGCGGATCTGGTCGTAATCGGTGTCGCCGGCGTCGAACGCGGCGGCCACCTCCTGGCGCTTGGCCAGCTCCCGCCCGAGCCGGACGATCCGATTCGCCTGGCCGGGCGTCATGGTGGCCGCCCCGGCGAGCCAGTTGCCTGGCGAGGAGGCCCCGACCTGTTCGGCCACGCACCGTTGATCGACCTGGTGCATCAGCCGCACCCGCAGCGCCTCGAGCTGCCGCATCCGCAGCGATAGTTCGGGAATCAGCCGCAGGAGTTCGGTGTCGGCGAGCTGCCACGCGACCACGTCCGAGGGCGCGGTGAGCATCTCGTCGAGATCCATACCCCCACCTTACTCGAACATGCGTTCGATATCAAGGTTTGGAGGTGACGGGATGAGCTCCTGCCCCAAGACGTAGACCGGCGGCGGAACGATGAATTCGGCCATGCTGATCCGACGCTTGTCCTCTACGCGGCGGTCACTCCCGCTCGGCGGCGGCGGCCATCGCGGCCACCGCGGCACCGACCTCGGCC